>NZ_JBQSVT010000009.1:0-129364 GCF_052376555.1 Specibacter sp. AOP5-B1-6 | reverse complement strand
TTAAGTTCCCGCAGTGAGAACGGCAGCGAATCATCGAGTTCGTGTCCGTCAACCAGTGCGGCCTTCCCTGCCGTGGGGGCACCAACCAGCGTGGGGTTGTAGCTGTTGATGCCATACCAATCGAGGGGTGCTGAGATGGCGACCAAATCGCCGTCGGGGATGGGTGGCAGCAACGGTGCAAGATCCTCGGGGTAGGCACCGGTGAGGATGGGATCGGCGAAGAGCCAGTTGGCAATGGTGTCATAGAGCCCGGCGGCCCGCAGGTCATCTTCTTCGCCACTGGCGGGCCATGTGGCCGCGTGGTTGTTGGCGATGCCGATGTTGCCAGCACCAGATGAACGCAGTGCCTGCACGCCCAGGCCGTGGGCCAGCAGGAGGTGGTGTGCCGCCGGCAGTGCGTCAAAGCCAAGGGACAGCCCCGGCGCTTGAATGCCTGCACCGTAGCCCAGCGTGGTCAGGACGACTGGTTCGTTGATCGTGATCCAGCGCGGGATCCTGTCGGCAAAGTGTTCACCCACAATCGCGGCATAGTCGGCAAAGCGTTCGGCCGTGTCCCGGTTGAGCCAGCCACCCGACTGTTCCAGTTCCAGCGGCGTGTCCCAGTGGAACAGGGTGGGGCTTGGAGCTATGCCTGCCTCGAGCAGGCCATCAACGAGTTTGTCGTAAAAGCCCAAACCGGCGGGATTCACCGGCCCGGATCCACCCGGCTGGATGCGCGGCCAGGAGAAACTGAATCTGTACGAGTCAACTCCCAGATTCTGCATGAGCCGGATGTCTTCCGGGTATCGGTGGTAGTGGTCGCAGGCAATGGCCCCGGTGTCCCCGTTCACGACCCGGCCGGGCAGGGCCGTGAACGCGTCCCAGCTCGAAGGTCCCCGGCCGTCTTCGTTGACGGCGCCTTCGATTTGATAGGCGGCGGTGGAAACTCCCCACACAAAATCGGACGGAAACGTGGGAAATGCAGGCTTGTCCATGGCGCCCCTTCAACGGCGGTGTGGCATTGCGGTACTTGGCCATGAGCCTCACGGACCCGGGACGGGAAGTCAAGGGTGCTGCGGCAAAATGGCCGGAATCCGCAAGGCCCATTGACACCTCCCGGCGTACGGCCCTTACCGGTGGTTGCCGCAGTCCCGGGAATGCTCATTGCACCGTTGATCGTGGTCATGCCGCCCCTTTGCAGCCGTCGCGCTCAACTGGCTTGGCGGTCGATGCCCAGCGTCGCAATGAGATCTTCGTGGAGCTCGAACCAGACCCGGTGGCAGGAATCCACGCCGGTGCCGTCGACCCAGCACGCTTCCCCTCCCCGGGCTCGACGCAGCGCAGCCTCGAATCGTGTGCTGTACCCGTCGAACCTTGCGAGCACTGCACTGAGCTGGCCGGCGAGTGGAGCCAGGGCTCTGCCGATGGACGTGAGTTCATCGAGGATTCGTTCGTCCCGCGCCTGGTCGGAATGGTCATTCTCTGCAAGCTTGTTGTCTGCTGTCGGGACGAGCTGCCAGTCGGTGCACGCTCGCTGGAGGCAGGCGTTCAGCGGGAGAAAGTCGCGGTGGGCACTGTGAATCTGCTCGGATTTTCCGGTTCTGGCGAGCTCCTCCCGAAGCTGGCGTTCATTCTGGGCACGACCTGATTCCGTCAAGGACCAGCCCCGCAGGCCCGCGAAGGCGGAGTGTTGCAGCCAGCCGAATGCCTGCGCATCGAGGAGAATCCGCTCCGTCTCGACGGAATCGATGCGGAAGCGCTGGCCAATCACCGGGGTGTCGGCAAATCCGAGAATGCGGGCCGCGTGCAGGACCAGAAGTTCGGGGGTTGAGGACAGGGTCATGAGCCGGAGCCCTGCCGGGAAGTGAGCCGGTTGTAATGCTGCTGGCACGCCTGGGGCGACTTGAATCCCATCGCGTCCGCGATCTGTGCCCAGGTCAGACCGGCACTGCGTGCGGTGAACAGCAGACCGGCTTCCAGTCCATCGATCTCAGCACGGGCCGCGGGCAGGAGCGTCAGTGCGCTGGCGACGGCATCCGGGGCAAGCTCGGTGGAGCGCCAAAGAGCGTAATGCGTGAGATCAACCGCAGAAGGCGGCGCAGGTGCCGGGCGCCACGGGCGGGCATCAAGCTCATCGGCACCAAGGGAACAAAGGTGCTCCTGCGCAGCTGTTTCCCGCCTGGCCTCCGGATGGTCGTGGCCAATCCGGTTCGCGGCATCATTCTTGTGTTCCATGCCGCAATCCTGCACAATCAACAGAACGTTGTCAATATTTTGTTGAAAGGTGGCGGAGTGATTCTTGAACTCAAGGACGCGTTCGTTGACACAAGCGGCGGCAAGGCAGGCGCACTCGGAGCGTTGCTCCGCGCCGGACTGCCCGTGCCGGATGGTTTCGTCGTACCGTTTGCACAATATCGGGCAGGCCTCGGCGGATGCCACGTCGAGCCAGTTGCCGGCAAGCCCAAGGGGCTCGAAGAGGCCCTTGAAAAGAACGATTGCGTGATCGGCCCCATGCCCATATCGGCGGCGCTGCGCGATGCGATCGCCCTCGGGCTCGATGTCCTTGGAAATCCGTCTGTCGCGGTGCGTTCTTCGGCAAACACCGAGGACACGGCTGAGGCCTCGGCAGCGGGCCAATACGACAGCATCCTCGCAGTCCAAGGCGCAGGCGCCGTCGCCGATGCAGTCCAGGCATGTTGGGCTTCACTGCACTCGGGGCGCGCCATCAACTACCGTTCGGCCATTGACCGGGACGCGGCGTCCAGGCCTGCCGCCATGGCGGTCCTCGTTCAGCGCCTCATTGATGCGGAGGTCTCCGGACTCATGTTCACTCCACCCCGTCCGGAGGAGGCAACCCACATCGAGGCGTCCTGGGGCCTCGGACCCACCGTTGCCGGAGGAACAGTCACGCCGGACTCGTACCGCATCACCGCTGACGGGGGTGCGAGCCGCCATCTCGCGGATAAAAGGATCCGGATGGACCGTGAGGGGGCGAGGCTGGTCACGGGCAGCGTTCCGAACTCCGATCGCGGCACGGCGGTGCTCGATGCGGCAACTGTTGCACGACTTGCCCACCTCGGGCGGGAAGTTGCCTCCCTGCTCGGCGGACCCCAGGACATCGAATGGGCCATAGCGGAAGGCAGAATCTGGATCCTGCAGGCCAGGCCGATCACTGCCACACCTCCACTGCCTGTCCCGCACACGGTGGCTGCCAGCCCCAACGCCGCATCACCGGCAACGCTGGTGGGAACACCCGGCAGCCAGGGGGCCGTCGCCGGAACCGCGCGGATCGTCCGCGGACCCGATGACTTCGCCCGTGTCTGCCGTGGAGACATCCTGGTCTGCCCCCACACTGACCCGGCGTGGACACCTCTGCTGAGCATCGCCGCGGGGGTTGTGACCGAGACCGGCGGTGTGCTGTCACACGCGGCGATCGTCGCCCGGGAGTTGCGTATTCCCGCCGTCCTCGGAGTTGTGGAGGCAACCACGCGGCTCCATGACGGCACTCTCATCTTCGTTGACGGCACAGCCGGAACAGTCGTCGTCGACCAGGGGGTTCCCAGCCGCCCGTGAAGCCATGGTCCGGCAGGCAAAAAAATAGTTCGAAGCTCCAGCTCCCAAGCAACTGCCTGGAACGCTGGAACTTCGAACGAATTGTGCCCTCGATAGGATTCGAACCTACGACCTTCCGCTCCGGAGGCGGACGCTCTATCCCCTGAGCTACGAAGGCGCGGCAACCGTGGCTGCCAAAGGGAACGAGAAAGAGCTTAGCAGGTGCAGGGCGAGGTATGTAAAACGAGCGGGCGGGGGACTGCGGACCGGTGGCGAAATTCGGCCAAGTCACCACCGATTCATGTCTTTCCGCCCTTGCAGATACAGGTAGCGTTGGGTCAATGGTGAACACATGGGGCTGACGATGCGGCACAAGGCGTGGCTCTTCGCGGCGGCCATCATCCTGACGGCCTTGACCCTGCGCACGGCTGTGACAGTGGTGCCGCCGTTGATTTCCACGATCAACGACGACCTTCCGCTCAGCGCCGCGACCATCGGCATCCTGGGCATGCTTCCCACCGCGGCCTTCGGACTGTTCGGCTTTCTGACGCCGTATGTGATCCGCTGGGCGTCCCTTGAAAAGCTGATTGTCGTCTCGATTCTCGTGGGCATAATCGGTCAGCTCGCCCGCGTCATGGCCCCCAACATATCCCTTTTTCTGGTCTTTTCAGTCGTGGCGTTCGCCGGCCTCGGCGCCGGAAACGTCCTGTTGCCGCCGCTGGTGAAAAAGCATTTCCCCACCAAGGTCGGCCTCATGACGGCCCTATACGTCACGGCACTCTCCGTGGGCACAGCGCTGCCCGCGCAGCTGTCGGTCCCCGTCGCCGACGCCGCGAACTGGCAGCTCTCGCTCGCGTCGTGGGCTGGAATCAGCACGATCGCACTGATTCCCTGGCTCGTTGCCTTGTTCGCCCAACGTACGACGGCGGCACGCGCCACCCCGGCTGTCAAGCCTTCCGCCGGGGGCGGGCAGGCAGCGGAGGACCCGGCAGCGGGTGCGACTCCGCCGGTTGGCCATCCCGACTTGACGGTGCATTCAACAACCTCACGCTCCGTTCCGCCCGGGGCAGCCCCGCCGTTGAAGATGAACCTGTGGCGGTCGCCGACGGCATGGGGCCTGACGTTCATGTTTGGCTGCACGTCGCTGAACACATACGCCATGTTCGCCTGGCTGCCCGAGATCCTCAGCCAGGCCGGGCTCGACAGGGGACAGGCAGGTTCCATGCTGGCTCTTTTTGCCGCCCTTGGCCTGCCGCTGAGCCTGAGCATTCCGCTCATCGCAGCCAGGATGCGCAATCCCTTCCCGGCGGTCCTTGTCATGCTTGGCTGCTTCATCGCCGGCTATCTGGGCCTGCTGCTGTCGCCGGCAAACGGCACATGGCTGTGGGTGTCGTTTGCCGGCCTGGGGCCGGGCACATTCCCGCTGTCGCTCCTGTTGATCAACCACCGCACACGCACCCAGTTTGGTGCCGGCGCCCTGTCGGGCTTCAGCCAGGGGATGGGCTACGCATTGGCCTGCGTC
Organism: Specibacter sp. AOP5-B1-6; assembly: GCF_052376555.1. Lineage (NCBI taxonomy): Bacteria > Bacillati > Actinomycetota > Actinomycetes > Micrococcales > Micrococcaceae > Specibacter > Specibacter sp. AOP5-B1-6. The sequence goes on along the minus strand of NZ_JBQSVT010000009.1, from coordinate 124,311 downwards.
GGGCCGTTGTTCTTTGGCCTGCTGCGCCAGTGGACGGGGTCCTGGACCATGCCGTTCATGTTCTTGTTCGCTTCATTGCTGTTGTTGGGCGTCGGTGCCTGGATCATCTGCCGTCCCAGGATGCTCGAGGATGACTTCGCGCCCAGCCCCGTGGCGCCCTAGCCGGACGCTGGCCGGCCACACAGATTTCGAGTTTGCACTTATTGGACCGGATTGCGCTTTCCGACGTAGATTTCGTCCAACAAGTGCAAACTCGATCCGGGCGGGGCGTGGAATTCGGTCACAGCCGAGACACGGATTGGGGGACGGTGCGGCCTGAACCGTACACTTGGGGGTGTGACTCCTGAAGAACTTTCTGCCGCCATTACCTCCTGCCTAAAAGATGCCGTCGACGCCGGTGATATCAGCGTTCCTGCCGAGGCGCTGCCCACGGAAGTCAAGGTGGACCGGCCCAAGAGCCGTGAGCACGGCGACTGGGCCACCAACATTGCCCTGCAACTGGCCAAGCCGGCCGGTGTCCCGCCGCGCACGATCGCCGGGATCCTGCAGGCCCGACTGAGTGAAATCCCCGGTGTTTCCAAGGTGGACATTGCCGGCCCCGGCTTCCTGAACATCACTGTTGACGCCGCCGCAGCAGGCGAACTTGCCAAGGCGATTGTTGAATCCGGCGCAGCCTTCGGCACCAATACCGCGATGACCGGCACCAGGATCAACCTGGAATTCGTTTCCGCCAATCCCACCGGCCCCATCCACCTTGGCGGCACCCGGTGGGCCGCCGTTGGTGATTCCCTGGCCCGCATCTTCCAGTCACAGGGCGCAGATGTCACCCGTGAGTACTACTTCAATGACCACGGCAACCAGATCGACAAGTTTGCCCGCTCGCTGCTCGCCAGTGCCAAGGGCGAGCCCGCTCCGGAAGACGGCTACGGCGGAGCCTACATAGTGGACATTGCCGCTGAAGTCTTGGCCAACAACCCGGACATCCTCAGCAGTGAAGATCCGCAGGAAGAGTTCCGCGCCCAGGGTGTTGAGCTCATGTTTGCTGCGATCCGCAAATCCCTGCACGAGTTCGGCGTCGATTTTGACGTCTACTTCCACGAGAACTCACTCTTTGAAGACGGTGCCGTGGAAAAGCTGCTCGAGCAGCTGAAGCAGTCCGGCAACATGTACGCCAAGGACGGCGCCTGGTGGCTGAACTCCACCGACTACGGCGACGACAAGGACCGTGTCGTCATCAAGAGCGACGGCAACGCCGCCTACATCGCCGGCGACATCGCCTACTTCAAGAACAAGCGCGACCGCGGCTTTGACCTCTGCATCTACATGCTGGGCGCCGACCACCACGGCTATGTTGCGCGCCTGAAGGCCGCAGCTGCCGCCATGGGTGACGACGCCAACCGCGTTGAGGTCCTCATCGGCCAGATGGTGAACCTGGTCCAGGACGGCAAGCCCGTGCGCATGTCCAAGCGCGCCGGCACCGTTGTCACCATGGAAGACCTCGTTGAGGTTGTGGGAACCGACGCGGCGCGCTACTCCCTGGCCCGCTTCTCCAGCGACTCCAACATTGACGTTGACCTGGACGTGCTAACCAAGAAGTCCAACGAAAACCCCGTATTTTACGTCCAGTACGCCCACGCCCGCACCCGCGCAGTGGGCCGCAACGCCGCCGCCGCGGGCGTGGAGCGCAGCACCTTTGACGCCGCAGCACTGAACCATGCCACCGAGTCCGAGCTGCTGGCAGTACTCGGGCAGTACCCGGGCGTGCTCAGCCATGCCGCCACGTTCCGCGAACCGCACCGCGTGGCCCGCCACCTGGAAGTCATCGCCGGCGCCTACCACCGCTGGTACGACGCCTGCCGCGTGACGCCCATGGGCGAGGAAGCCATCACCGATGTCAACCGCACCCGCCTCTGGCTCAATGATGCCGTGGGCCAGGTGCTCGCCAACGGGCTGTCCCTGCTCGGTGTCTCAGCCCCGGAACGGATGTAGCAATGAACGAAACTGGAGTTGCCGGCGCGGAGCTGGCCCCCGAGTGGCTGCCTGCCGCCGGAGACCTCAATGCGCTTGTGCCCGCCATGTGGGCGCACGACGTCGAACGCGGACACAGCGGTGAAGTCACCGTCAGCGGCATCCCCGTCAGCGAGCTCAAAGCGCAGTTTGGCACGCCGCTGTTTGTCATGAGCGAGGACGACTTCCGCCTCCGGGCGCGCACGTTCAAGGATGCCTTTGACACCGCGTTCAAGGACATTTGCGGCGGCGTGGATGTCTACTATGCGGGGAAAGCCTTCCTTTCCATCGAAATTGCCCGCTGGGTGGATTCCGAGGGGCTCCGCCTTGACACCTGCTCCGGCGGCGAACTGGCCGTGGCCAAGCGTGCCGGCCTCAAGGGTGAAAACCTGGGGCTGCACGGCAACAACAAGTCCGGCGCGGAAATCAACCGCGCCCTGGACATGAAGCTGGGCCGCATTGTGGTGGACAGCCTGCACGAACTCAGGCGCGTCGCCGAGATCGCAGCGGGCCGCGGTGAAACAGCCAACGTCATGCTGCGCCTGACCCCCGGCGTGCACGCCCACACCCACGAATCCATCGCCACGGCGCATGAAGACCAAAAGTTCGGGCTGAGCTTCATTGCCGAGGATCCCGAGGCTCCCGGCATGAGCGCCGCCGAGGCCGCCGCGAAGCTGGCGGTGGAATCGGCCAGCATCAACTTTCTGGGTTTCCACGCCCACATCGGCTCGCAGATCTTCGAGGCCGAAGGCTTTGGAATCGCCGCCCGCAAGCTGCTGAACTTCACCCACACCATTCAGGAAACGTACGGCATCACGCTGCCCGAACTTGACCTGGGCGGCGGCTACGGCATCGCCTACACCGCGGTGGACACCCCGCGCCCGGCTGCCGAGGTCGCCCAGGCGATGGCCGCCGTCGTCCGCGAAACCTGCGCGGAACTGAACATGGCCGCCCCGCGGATCTCCATTGAGCCGGGCCGCGCCATCGTGGGCAGCACCACGTTCACGCTGTACGAGACCGGCACGCTGAAAACGGTGCAGGTCGAGGTTGACGGGCAGCCGGATGTGACGGCCCCGCGCCGTTATGTGTCGGTGGACGGCGGCATGAGCGACAACGCCCGCCCGGTGCTCTACGAAGCGGATTATTCGGCTGTTCTGGCCGGCCGCACCTCCGAGGCGGCTCCCGCACTGTCCCGAGTGGTGGGCAGACATTGCGAGAGCGGGGACATTGTTGTTAGAGATGTATATCTGCCCAATGATGTGGCGGCCGGGGATCTGCTTGCGGTTCCAGGAACGGGCGCGTACTGCTGGGCACTTGCCAGCAACTACAACTACGTGCCGCGGCCTCCCGTGGTGGCAGTGACGAATGGCGCCGCACGCTTGATTGTGCGCGGCGAGACCGAGGACGATTTGCTGGCACGCGATTTAGGGGCCCAGAACCTTTGACAGAGCGCAACACCGTGGATACTGCCGTGTCCACCGATACCAAAACCTTGAAAGTGGCGCTGCTTGGCGCCGGGAATGTCGGCTCGCAGGTTGCCCGCATCTTAATTGACGACGCCGGGACGCTGGCCGCCCGGACGGGTGCCCGGCTGGAGCTGGTTGGCATTGCCGTGCGCAATGTCGACGCCCCCCGCGATTACGCGGCCCCCCGGGAGCTGTACACCACCGACGCCTCGGCGCTGGTGCGCGGTGCCGACATTGTCATCGAGCTCATGGGCGGCCTGGAACCGGCGCGGACGTTGATTCTGGAGGCGATCGAGCACGGTGCGGCGGTTGTCACGGGCAACAAGGCGCTGCTGGCAGTTGACGGCCCCACCCTTTACGAGAAGGCCGACGCCGCCGGCGTCCAGCTCTCTTACGAGGCAGCCGTGGCCGGTGCCATCCCGATCCTGCGCCCCATCACCGACAGCCTGGCCGGCGACAAGATCACCCGCGTCATGGGCATCGTCAACGGCACCACGAACTTCATTCTCGACGCCATGGATTCCACGGGCGCCGAATTTGCCGACGCCCTCGCCGAGGCCACCCGGCTGGGCTATGCGGAGGCCGACCCCACAGCCGACATCGAGGGCCACGACGCCGCGGCCAAGGGCGCCATTCTGGCCTCGCTGGCCTTCCACACGCGTTTTGCCCTCGAGGACGTGCATTGCGAGGGCATCACCGGCGTCACGGCCTCGGACATTGCGGCCGCCAAGGATGCTGGATACGTCATCAAGCTGCTCGCGATTGCCGAAAAGATTGCGGCTCCTGCCGCTGCCGGGAAGGGTTCCGGAAAGGACGACGGCGGCCGGCCCGCCTCGGGCGTCAGCGTCCGCGTCCATCCGACCCTGCTGCCCCGCGAACATCCCCTCGGCGCCGTCCGCGGCGCGTTCAACGCCGTTTTTGTGGAAGCCGAGTCCGCCGGGGAGCTGATGTTCTACGGCGCCGGCGCCGGTGGTTCACCCACCGCGTCGGCCATCATGGGTGACGTTGTTTCAGCGGCCCGCCGACTCGTGCTGGGCGGCCCCGGCCGCACCGATTCCACGATTGAGGTGCTGCCGGTGCTGCCGATTGAGGCAGTGTCCACGCGCTACTACATTGACCTGGACGCGGCAGACCAGCCCGGCGTCCTGTCCAAAATTTCAGCACTCTTTGCCGAGAACGGCGTCTCGATTGAGTCGATGCGGCAGACAGTGCACCGCGAACCGGGCGAGAATGAGGGGCCCGGCACTGCCGAGCTGCGCATTGTCACCCACCGTGCGGGCGAAGCTGCCCTGGCAGCAACCGTTGCGGCCATTAACGGCCTCGACGTCATAAATTCAGTTACTAGTGTCTTGAGGGTGGAGGGAGTCTAATGGCTCACCAGTGGCGCGGGGTTGTCCGCGAGTATGCAGAGCGTTTGCCCGTAACGGCTGAAACCAAGATCATCACCCTGGGCGAGGGCGGGACACCGTTGGTGCCTGCCCGGCACCTCTCCGAACTGACAGGTTCCACCGTGTACCTGAAGGTGGAGGGCATGAACCCCACCGGATCCTTCAAGGACCGCGGCATGACGATGGCCATGACGGCTGCGGTTGCCGCCGGCGCCAAGGCTGTTGTGTGTGCCTCCACCGGGAACACCTCGGCGTCGGCGGCCGCCTACGCGAAAGCCGCGGGCCTGACCTGCGCGGTGCTGGTGCCCGAAGGCAAGATCTCCATGGGCAAGATGAGCCAGGCCGTTGCGCACGGAGCCACCATCCTGCAGGTGGCGGGCAACTTTGACAACTGCCTCGACGTGGCCCGCAAGCTTGCCGAGTCCTACCCGGTATTCCTGGTGAACTCGGTGAACCCGGCACGCATCGAGGGCCAGAAGACCGGTGCCTTCGAAGTGGTTGACGCCTTGGGTGACGCACCCGATTACCACGTGCTGCCGGTTGGCAACGCGGGCAACATCAGTGCGTACTGGAAGGGCTACAAGGAATACTGTGCCCCGTACGAATCGGCTGAGAACGGCACCCTGCCGGCAGTCTCCACCCACACCCCCGTCATGTGGGGCTTCCAGGCGGCTGGTTCGGCGCCGTTCGTTGCCGGCCACCCCATCACCGAGCCCGACACCATTGCCACGGCAATCCGCATCGGAAACCCGGCATCCTGGGACCTGGCCATTGCCGCGCGTGACGAGTCCGGCGGACTCATCGAAGCCGTCACCGACGAGGAAATCCTGGCCGCACACCGCTGGCTGTCAGCCAAGGAAGGCGTCTTTGTCGAGCCGGGTTCGGCAGCAGGCGTTGCCGGACTGATCAAAAAGCACGCAGCCGGCGAAGTGCCCACCGGCAAAACCATTGTCATCACAGTCACCGGCCACGGCTTGAAGGACCCGGACTGGGCCTTGAAGAATGCAGACGGCAGCTCAGTGCAGCCCCAGTCTGTTGACTTCGACGTCGTGACTGTTGCCCATGCACTGGGCCTGACGGACTAACAGCACACCATCATGACATCCCCGCCACTGAATCCGCACATGAATACACAGCACCTGGAACCACAGCACCTGAAAACGCCGGCGCCCGGGACGACCGCCACCGTGCGGGTCCCCGGCACCAGCGCCAACCTTGGCCCGGGCTTTGATTCGCTGGGCCTGGCAGTTTCGCTCTACGACACATTGAGCGTCACGGTGCTGCCTGCGCCCGGGCTGGAGTTCGAGTTGAGCGGGGAAGGGGTGGCTGAGCTTCCCCGGGATGCCAGCCACCTGGTGGTGAAGACCATGGACACCGCCTGGGCGCGCCTTGGCTACAGCCGTGGGGGATTGCGGATCACGGCAAGCAATGTTCTCCCGCACGGGCGTGGACTGGGCTCCTCGGCGTCGGCCATCGTGGCCGCCATTATGGCAGCCAACGCCCTGGTTGCACCCGCAGACAGTCAAGACAAGACCTGGGTCCTGCAGCTGGCGTCGGAACTTGAGGGACACCCGGACAATGTTGCCCCGGCCATTTTTGGTGCCGTCGCCGTGTCCTGGCGGGAAGATGCGGGGCTGGTGGGTGACGGCTGGGCCAGCGCCAAGGTCACGCCGTCGAGCCTGGTTGTTCCTGTCGTTGCCATCCCCGACATTGAACTGAAAACTGAACAAGCCCGCGGCATGCTGCCGGCCACCGTGCCCCACGCCGATGCGGCAGCCAATGCCGGCCGGGCGGCGCTGCTGATGCATGCCCTGACGGCGGATCCGGCGCTTTTGCTTGCCGGCACGCGGGACTACCTGCATCAGGACTACCGGGCCGGGGCGATGCCGGCAAGCGCCGCCCTCGTGGCCCAGTTGCGGGCCGGGGGGCATGCGGCGTTCATTTCAGGCGCCGGTCCCACGGTGATGGTGTTGGCCAATGGTGGTGCCGAGGCCGACGCGGTGGTGGGCCACATCACCAATATGGGCTCCAATTCACAAGATCAGTCCGAACACGGCGTGTCTTGGCGGGTTTTGCGGCTTCGGATTGACCTTGAAGGTGCTAAAGTGGAAGTACATCCGTAGCCCATAAACACTTTCCCCTCAATGGCTGTCATCTGGCCAGTGTGGAAATGAACAATGTTTATAGGACACTTGATGCCACTCTTACGGTCGGCGCTATCTTGCGCGGTGACTGCTGGAACAACGCATGGCAGCCGCCGCATTGGTCCTAGAATCGCTCCCATTTGAGATTTGATTCAAAGAGTGAACTACACCATTCCCTGCACCCGCTTTTGTCAGGAACAGGAATGGAACCTCAGATTTTTTCCATGGCCAGCCAGTGCGGCAGCCATTGGGAGGTCTGACACTAATCATCGCGGCCCCAAGAACTGGGCCCGCCATCGAGGGGGAAGGATCCTTCGTGACCGAAACCGTAACTTCAGCCGCTGCTCCAAAGGCTGCTGATTTGGACACCACCGCCACCTCAGCACCCGCCAAGTCCACGGGCTTGGCTGGACTGAAACTGGCCCAGCTGCAGATTCTGGCGGGCCAACTGGGTATCACCGGCGGCTCCAGGATGCGCAAGGGCGATCTTGTTGACGCAATTTCTGCGCACCAGCGCGGCTCGTCAGTGGCTGACCGCCCGGCGCGCTCCAACGCCAAGGCTGCAGACACCAAGACTGCTGACACCAAGGCTGCTGAGCAGGCCCCCGCGGCTTCCGCTCCCGCAGCTTCGTCAAGGCGGGGCTCCGCAGCCAAGAAAGCCGCTGACACAACCGTTGCCCCGGCCGAGACCGAGAAGAGCAACAGCACCGACTCTGCCTCGGGCGACTCCAGCACCGCTGCTGAGCGTCCGGCCCGCGGCCGGGGTCGCAGCCGCCGTGCAGGCAGCAGCGACGGCATCATCACCACAGGCACAGGATCGGCCGCCGCTTCACAGTCTTCCGCACAGGAAGCCGGCACCCAGGCCGCCGCCCCCGCCCAGGAGAGTGCCGCCGTCGAGCCTGCCACTGCTGATTCAGGCAGCCAGGCCGCCGGTGCAGGCGAGCAGGACAGCGAAAACCGCCGCCAGCCCCGCACCCGCAACCGTCGTTCACAAGGTGGCGGACGCCAGCAGGATTCCGCTTCCGAGACTTCTGCCGACAATGGATCCGCTGCCGCCGAGCCTGCCGAAGCAGCAGCCGGCGACAAGGGCGCCCAGGGCGACTCCGGCCAGGGCGACAACGGTGACAACTCCGATCGCAACGGCCGCAACCAGCGCAACAACAACCAGCGCAACCAGCGCAACGGTGGGGACCGCGCAACAGCGGAGCGTTCAGGCAACGACCGCAACAACAGCAACAACAACAACGACGACGAGGACGGCTCGCGCAACAACCGCAACCGCCGCAACCGTCGTGACCGGAACGCCAACGATTCCAACGACCGCAACGATCGCAACGACCGCAGTGGCAACAACAGCCGCAGCGACCGCAATGATCGCAATGACCGGTTCCGTGACAGGAATGAGCGCCGCCGCGGCCGCAACCAGGGTCCCGACTTTGACGACACCGAGGTGACCGAGGACGACGTGCTGCTGCCAGTGGCCGGCATCCTGGACATCCTGGAAAACTACGCGTTTGTGCGCACCTCCGGCTACCTTCCCGGTTCCAATGATGTCTACGTTTCCCTGAACCAGGTGAAGAAGTACAACCTGCGCAAGGGCGATGCCGTGGTTGGTGCCATCCGTGCACCGCGCGAAGGCGAAGACCGCAGCCAGGCGCAGAGCGCACGGCAGAAGTTCAACGCCCTCGTTCGCGTCACGAGCGTCAATGGCAAGAACCCGGACGAGCTCAAGGACCGTGTTGAGTTCGCCAAGCTGGTTCCGCTGTACCCGTCGGAGCGTCTGCGGCTGGAAACCGATCCCAAAAAGGTCGGCCCCCGCGTCATTGACCTGGTTGCGCCGATCGGCAAGGGCCAGCGCGGCTTGATCGTGTCCCCGCCCAAGGCCGGCAAGACCTTGATCCTGCAGTCGATTGCCAATGCGATCACGATCAACAACCCTGAGGTCCACCTCATGATGGTTTTGGTTGACGAACGCCCTGAAGAAGTCACCGACATGCAGCGCACCGTCAAGGGCGAGGTTATTGCCTCCACCTTTGACCGCCCCGCCGACGACCACACACAGGTTGCCGAGCTCTCCATCGAGCGCGCGAAGCGCCTGGTGGAAATGGGCATGGACGTTGTTGTCCTGTTGGACTCCATGACCCGTTTGGGCCGTGCCTACAACAACTCGGCCCCGTCCTCGGGCCGCATCCTCTCCGGTGGTGTCGACTCGGCAGCCCTGTACCCGCCGAAGCGTTTCTTCGGTGCAGCCCGCAACATTGAAAACGGCGGCTCGCTGACCATTCTGGCCACGGCATTGGTGGAAACCGGTTCCAAGGCCGACGAGGTCATCTTCGAAGAGTTCAAGGGCACCGGCAACATGGAGCTCCGCCTGTCACGCCAGCTGGCTGACAAGCGCATCTTCCCCGCCGTTGACGTCAACGGCTCGGGCACGCGGCGGGAAGAGAACCTGCTGTCCGCGGAGGAGGTCAAGATCATGTGGCGTTTGCGCCGCGTGCTCTCCGGCCTGGAAATGCAGCAGTCGCTTGAGCTGCTCACCTCCAAGATCCGTGAAACCCAGTCAAACGTTGAGTTCCTCATGCAGATCCAGAAGACAACCCTGGGCTCCAAGGCCGAACACGACAAATAGCTGAAGTAACGAAACCGCCTCTGTTGTGAAGGGGCCCCCGCCCGCTTCGCGGACGCCCGGAGCTGCTCCCGGGGCCCCTTCACAACGACGGCGGTTTCGTGCGTTAAGCGCAGTGTGTTCCGATCCCTTTGAGTAATTAGACTTGACTGACGTCGAGAGAGGTTTTGAAATGTTTGAATCCATCCATGGGCTCCTTGATGAGCATGCCGAGCTGCAGATGCGCCTCAGCGAGCCTGAAGTGCATGCCGACCAGAAGCTGGCACGGAAGCTGGGCCGCCGGTATGCGGAACTGAGCAACGTGGTTGAGGGTTACCACCGGGTTGAATCCATCGGTGATGACCTTGAGGCGGCCAAGGAAATGGCCACCGAGGATGCGGAGTTTGCCGCTGAAGTTCCTGTCTTGGAGGAACAGCTGGCGACAGCGCAGGAGAAGCTGCGCCGACTGCTGATTCCACGTGACCCCGACGACGCCCGGGACGTGATCCTTGAAGTCAAGGCCGGTGAAGGCGGCGATGAGGCTGCGCTCTTTGCGGCGGATCTGGTGCGCATGTACACCCGTTACGCAGATTCACGCGGGTGGAAGACCGAGATCATCTCGGCCACCGAGTCCGACCTTGGCGGCTACAAGGACATTTCCGTCGCGGTCAAGGGACGCTCCAACGATCCTGCGGAGGGCGTCTTTGCGCGGCTGAAGTTTGAGGGCGGTGTCCACCGTGTCCAGCGCGTGCCGGCAACCGAGTCCCAGGGGCGCATCCACACCTCTGCAGCGGGTGTCTTGGTGCTGCCTGAAGTTGATGAGCCCGAGGAAGTGGACATCAGCCAAAACGATCTCAAGATTGACGTGTACCGATCCTCCGGTCCCGGCGGGCAGTCCGTGAACACGACGGACTCCGCCGTGCGCATCACCCACCTTCCCACAGGCATCGTTGTCGCCATGCAGAATGAGAAATCTCAGCTGCAAAACCGTGAGGCGGGCATGCGCGTGCTCCGTGCCCGCATCCTGGCCCACCAGCAGGCGATCATCGACGCTGAGAACTCTGCCACCCGCAAGTCACAGATCCGCACTATGGACCGTTCGGAGCGCATCCGAACCTACAACTATCCGGAGAACCGGATCGCCGACCACCGCACGGGCTACAAGGCCTACAACCTTGACGCCGTCATGAACGGCGATCTCGAGCCCGTGGTGCAATCGGCCATCCAGATGGACGAGCAGTCACGTTTGGACGCCTTGGGTGACTAGTCCCGATTTGTCGGCCGGTGTGCCGCTGGCGGACGCGGTGAAAAGCGCGACGGCGGTCCTTGCGGCCGCCGGCGTGCCGTCACCGGCGGTGGATGCCCAACTGCTGGCGGCACATTTGTTGCAGGTCAGCCGCGGCGAACTCGCAGCCATGTTATTTGGCACAGCTGTGACACCTTCAGGCTACGATGACCTCATTGCCCGGCGTGAAGCGCGTGAACCCCTGCAGCACATCACCGGGGTTGCGTATTTCAGGCATCTAGGGCTGGCAGTGGGCAAGGGTGTTTTTGTGCCCAGGCCCGAAACGGAGTCTGTGGTTCAGCTGGCCATTGACGAGTTAACCCGCCTGCGCCAGGAACGCGGAGATGCTGCTGAACTCCTTGCCGTTGACCTCGGCACAGGCTCGGGTGCGATGGCAGCCGCGCTTGCCACGGAGCTTCCCGGGGTCCGGGTCCATGCCGTGGAGCTCAGCGACGAGGCTTTTCCCTGGGCCGCAAGAAATCTTGCCGGCACCGGGGCAACACTCGTCCATGGCGACATGCGGGACGCTCTGGGGGAACTGGACGGTACAGTTGACGTGGTTGTTTCAAATCCGCCCTATATTCCGGCCGACGCAATTCCACGGGACATTGAAGTGCGCCTGCACGATCCCCACATGGCACTGTATGGCGGGGGAGCCGACGGCATGGAAATGCCTGCGGCGGCCGCAGCCGCTGCCGCACGCCTGTTGCGGCGCGGCGGCCGCTTCGTCATGGAGCACGCCGAAGTGCAGGCCGAACAAATGGCGGCACTGCTGACGGGCAGCGGGGACTGGGATGATGTGCGCACCCACCTCGACCTGACCGGACGGGACAGGGCAACGAGCGGCTGCCGCCGCTAGCTTGCGGCAGGTGAACTTCATGATTGGCCGGACGCGTTCAATCCCATGGGCGCCGTGATGAAAGAATGAGTCTGTGAGTACCACTTCCTATAACTGCACCAATGAAGCCCAACGCGCTGAAGGCCTGGCCCATGCCCAGAAAGCCATTGCAGCGAAGCAGGTCATTGTCATGCCCACCGACACCGTCTACGGCATTGCCGCCGACGCGTTCTCCCCGCAGGCAGTGGCGACGCTGCTGGCAGCCAAGGGGCGCGGACGCAACATGCCCCCGCCGGTGCTGATCCCGAGGATTGGCACGATGGAGGGCCTCGCCGTTGAAATTTCCGACGACGCCCGCAAGTTGGCTGAAAAGTACTGGCCCGGCCCGCTCACCTTGATCTTCCACGCCCAGCCAACCCTGACATGGGATCTGGGCGACACTGTCGGCACTGTCGCGCTGCGTGTCCCCGACGACCAGTTGGCCCTCGATCTGCTCACCATCACCGGGCCGCTGGCTGTTTCAAGCGCGAACAGGACCGGTCAGGCTGCGGCCCAGACAGCCTCGGAGGCCCGTACGCAGTTGGCCGAGTCCGTGGAGGTGTACCTTGAGGGCGGTTTCCGCCCGTTGGAAGGCACCGATGGCACGCCGTCAACCATTGTTGACGCAACCGGCCTTCGCCTGCGTGTAGTCCGCGAGGGGGCCGTCTCACTGGAAGAAATCCAACGGATGATCCCCAGCGCCCTCGGCGCGGATGTGGAGCCGGAAATGTGGTCCCCGGTGAACTTGGTGAAAAACGATCCTGTGGAAGCTGCAGAAGCTGCCGGGGAGGCTGTTCCTGCCATTGACCTGGTGAAGAAGGACGCTGCCGAAGCCGCCACAACGGCCGCCGGTGACGCCGGTGACACCAAGGATTCAGCCGACGCCAAGTCGTAGCCTTGCAATACGGCCGTGGCCCCCAAATTCAGGATTTGGGGGCCACTGCTGCATTACCGGAGGGGTCTGGGTGATCAGGGGGTCGCCGGGTACTCGACGTCGCCGACATGGTCGCCCCATTCAGTCTCGGGTCCCTCCTGGCCTTCATCCAGGGCCTCCCACATGGCCAGATGGGACATGAAGTCCGAGGGCGTTGCACCGTGCCAGTGCCATTCACCCGGGGGAGTGTAGACGGTGTCGCCGGGAAGCATTTCCACGATCTCCCCGCCGCGGGACTGCACCAGGCCACGGCCATCGGTGACGTGCAGCGTCTGGCCGTTGGCATGCCGGTGCCAGGCTGTCCTTGCCCCTGGTGCGAACCTGACAGTGTTGACGCGCAGCCGGGACGGGGCCTGTCCGGCGGCAATGACGTCGAAATGGACGTCGCCGGTAAACATTTCGGCAGGACCCTTTGTGGTCGGGGTCTTGGGCACTCGTTTCATGGGTTGCTCCTTTGGTGTATTGATGGGTCTTGGGCTGCAGCGTCGGGGCCGGACTGGGCCGGTGCGCTTGTCCAGCTGCCAAGCAGTTGCAAGGCATCCGACGAGGGGCTTCCTGCCGGGGCGGTATATACGAGCATCGTCAGGCCGGGGTCAGACGGGAACTCCATGGCCTCGTAATTCAAGTCCAGGCCGCCCACCAGGGGGTGATGCAGTTTCTTGGTGCCGGTTCGGTGAAAGCGCACATTGTGTGCTGCCCAGCGCTGGCGGAAATCCTCACTGCGGGTGGACAGTTCCCCCACCAGCTCGGTCAGCGCCTTGTCGCAGGGGTTCCTTCCGGCCTCTTGACGCAGCATGGCAGCGAGGTCGTCTGCGGCCCGGTCCCAGTCGGTGAAGAAGCTTTTGGACGACGGGTCAAGGTAAACAAACCGTGCGGTGTTTGCCGGCTGGTGGGGCGAGCCCAATATGGGCGCATACAGCGCCCTGGCCAGGTGGTTGCCGGCAAGGAAGTCGTGCCGGGCGTTGCGGATCCAGGCGGGGATGCCCGGCATCGCATCAAGCACCTCCTGCAAATTGGGCCGGACCGCCACCGCTGCCGTCCGCCGTCCTGCCCGCGCAACAGCCACCGGCTTTTTGGCCAAGGCAAATTTTCCGGCCAGGGCGAGCAAGTGCTCGCACTCGGCGTCGTCAAGCTGCAATGCGTGGGCGACAGCCTCCAGCACGCCCTCCGACACGCCGGCCAGATTGCCGCGCTCCATGCGAACGTAATAGTCGATGCTGACGCCGGCGAGCAGGGAGACTTCCTCCCGGCGCAGCCCCTTCACGCGGCGGGTGCCGCCGTACGACGGCAGGCCAGCCTGCGCAGGGGTGATCTTGGCCCGGCGGCTGGAGAGGAACTCGCGGATCTCAGATTTGTGGTCCATGTTCTCCACAGTACGCCGGGGCAGCGGGCCGAGGGAGGCACTGCCATTACCTGTATTGGGAGGAACTCCCACACGAAATACCGCCATGCTGCGGGCGGCATCGTCATCGCACCCTTGGCGTGCTCCTGCGGGAACTGTGCGTTCTGCCGAAGGGTGGTGTGGTTACACCTTCTGTCGGGCTGACCGGGCTGTCTGGGCCCGCTCCAGCACGCCGCGCACGGCCGGAGCCGGGCTGATCCCGGCCGACTCCGCCCAGCCGGGCGACTGCGCCTGGCCAAACCACATCAGTTCGACCCTTCGGATGGGGCCGTGGAGGCGTTCGCCCAGCAGCCTGGACACAAAATACCCGCCGGACAGGACCGTGTGGCACATCCACTCCGGCAGGCGCAGGGGTGTGCGGCCCCCTGCAGCAGCCAGGACGTCGCTGACGGAAAGGCCTTCCCAGGGTTGCAGCACCAGCGCAGGAACAACTCCCTGGTGCTGGCCGGTTTCGACCACAAACCAGGCCAGGGCGTTGATTGAACTTACCGGTGTGGGGGCAGTGCCGGGAGCCGCGACGGATGCCAGCGGCGATGCGGCGACCTTGGCCAGGGACAACGTGGTGGGCCGGTTCGGGCCTTGAACCGACGTGGCGCGCACCGTGACCCAGCCGGTCTCAGGCAAAGCGCCTGTCTCCCCAGCCGGAGCGGCTGATTCCCCGGCCAGCAGTTCCAAAACTTCCTCGCCCAGTGCCTTTGACCGCGAATACGCCGAAAACGGTGCGCGGTCGGAGCCCTCGTCAATGACCCGGCGGTGGCCCTGGACAGACGCACTGCTCAGATGGACAAGGCGGCGCACTCCCGCGGCCCGTGCGGCCAGGGCGATGACGGCGGGCAGCAGGGCATTGGCACCAGTCAGGGCAGGTGATTCGCCGTCGCCCGGGGTTGCCAGGCCGGCCGCATTGACGACGACGTCGGCGCCGGCAAACGCCTGGCGCAGCGAAACAAACGTGGCCCCGGCGGACGCAGCGGCGGCCCGTGCCTCCTCGGCAAGCAACCCTGCCGTTTCAGCGGTGGCAAGGAGCCTTGGCGCGGACAAGGTGTCGACATCGAAGCCGCGGTCGCGCAGTTCAGCGACAATGGCACTGCCGACAAAACCCGTGGAGCCGAGGACCAGCCAGCGCAAGCCGGAAGAGTTGCCGGAAGAATTGACAGTCATGTTAGACGTTGCTTTCCATTGGGGGCATGGTCTCAAAATCGGTGGCGGCCAGGATTCTGCGCGATTCACGCCAGCCGGCAAGCAGCCAGCCGCTGCCGCGCAATGTTTTTTCAACACCCACGAGCCGCAGCAGCTCCTTGGCGGCTGTCAGCGCCGTGCCCAGGCCAAATCCGACGCGGTTGAACTTGCCGTGGGCGCGCAGATATTGGGCCACCAGGCCACGGTTTCGCATCACGTAGTAGCGGCTCAGGTCGGAGGAGTCGTTGAGGTGCCTGATGCGCAGGTCAATGCTGCGCTGGGCCCGGGCTTTGTGCAGCACAAATTCGTTGACGTACATGACGGGGCGCTGCAGGGAGATCTGCCAGCCATAGATGGTGTCGTCCCAGGTCAGGAAGAAGCGCGGATCCGGCAGGCCGACACCCCTGACGGCGTCCGAATGCAGCAGCATGCCTTCGAAACACCCGACGTTCGTGGCGAATTCGTTCGACTTCTCAAAGGCGTCCCCGCGCACCGGCAACGGGAATCCCAGGAAGGTGTTGAAATTGTTTTGCCAGTAAAACGGCTTCCCGGCTGCGTCATAGCGGCGCCCCACGATGGCGTCGTATTTGTCCATCCACGGGCCAAAGGCGCCGATGGCCCCGGGAACGCACGTGACGTCGTCGTCCATCAGCCACATCCACTGGGCGCCCTCGGCCAGGGCCCGTTCCACGCCCGCCGAGAACCCGCCGGCACCGCCAACGTTCTCTGCGAGGCGGTGGTGAACCACCGAAATCGGCCTTGGCAGGGCGGCGAACTGTCCCTGTACGGTCGCAACCAGCGAGTCGGTTGAGTCGGTGCTTGCGTTGTTGACGATGATGATGCCGTCGGGGGCGGGGGTCAGCGCCGCGACGGAGGCCAGCAGGTCGGTCAGGTAATCCACACGGTTGAACGTGGTGATGACAATGAAGAAGCGCTCGCGCCGGTCCAAACTCAAAACTTTTGGTCCTTCATGGGGCCGAATTTTGCGCCCCGCAGTCCGGCTCCGTAGGTGCGGACCCACTTGGCAAGGCCCTTGACGTCGCCCTTTTTAAGGAAGAAGAGCGGATACCCGACGGCGTCAGCCACGAAGGAGCGCACGCGGAGGTGCTTGCGGGTGAGGTAGCCGCGGTTGCGGTAGTAGTAAAAGCTCTTGAACGGCGTTTCCGGGACCAGCACATGGAGCCTGTCGCCGAGCACTTCCTGCACCTCGCCCCAGCCGGCCGGATGCGTCAGGGCCACCGAGGTGACGGTGCCAAATTTCACCTTGGCCTGGCGCAGGCGGAGCATGAAATCTGTTTCGTCGCCGCGGATGAACAGGCGCAGGTCCGGCAGGCCGACCTTGAAAAACACGTCGGTGCGGATCAATGCGCCGTTGAAAAATTGGCCCACATTGTCGATGAAGCCCAACGGCTCAACCACCGAGCGCTCATGCGTCAGGTGGCCGTCAATGCGGAACGGGAAGGACAGCTTGGTGGGCTCGCCGGGTGCCACAATCAAGGGCACGACGACGTCGAGCCGGCGGGACTTGGCGGCCGCCAGCAGCGTGGCCAGGCAGGCAGGATCTTCCGGATGGGCGTCGTCGTCCATGATCCAGACCCAGTCGGCACCGGAGGCGATGGCGTTCAGGATGGCAAGGGAGAAGCCGCCAGCGCCACCCAGATTTGCCAGCGAACGCACATAGTTGACCTCGGCGGGCGCGGCGGCGGCGATGTCCTCCACGGCTTCGGTGCCCGAGTCCACCAAGGCAATGGCATGGGGGGTGTGGGTTTGCGCCGACAGGGCCCCCAGCAACGTGCGCACGTCCTCGGGCCGGTCAAAGGTGACGGCAGCGACGGCTACAGTATCTGTCAAGTGGAGTCCTTTCGGGTGGTGCTCGCGGCGTTGCCCGGCATCCGGCACGGCTAAACAGTGAGTAGTCATCGGAAGGGATTACTATTCTTGTGTAGCCTCCACTTTAGTACAGCCTCAGTCCCGTGGACTGTTGCGCCGTGGACAACAGTGCCCTAGCGGGCAACACCTTGGCAGAATACGGAAATACGAATCACGTTGAATACCTCAAGCACGCAGCCATACGGAAAAGCAGGGCTCACTTCCACTGACGGTGAAAGCAAGCCGCGGCTGTGGCTTTGGTCACAAGGAATTCTTGATTCGCTGTGCTGGGTGATTGCCTTGATGCTGGCCGTGTTGCTGCGCTACGAGCTGGATGTGAAGCTGATTAACTTCCCCGGCCTCACGGTTTTGATGGCCATCGCCGTTGCCACCCAGCTCATCGCCGGGTGGTACATGGCACTGTACCGGGGACGCTATATTTTCGGCAGCATTCAAGAGGCCCGCGTGCTGATTGCGGTGACACTGATAGTGGGTGTTGTCACAAGTATTCTTTTGTCAGTTTTCATCAACGAGCTGCACATCGCCCGTTCCGTGGCCGTTATTGCGTTCCCCTTCGCCGCACTTTCCATGGCAGCCGTGCGGTATGCCAAGCGGCTCTATGTTGAGGGCAAGCCGATTTTTGGTGAAGAAGCCCAAAAAACCTTGATTTACGGTGCCGGTTTTCTCGGCAATTCACTGGTGACCCGCATGGTCCAGGACCCGGAATCGCCTTACGTCCCGGTGGGTCTCATTGACGATGACGCCGCGAAAAAGCACCTGCGCCTGAGCTCGGTTGGCGTTCTGGGCGGCGGTCATGAGCTCCCTGAAATCATCAAGCGCACCAGGTCCACTGTGATCGTGCTGGCCATGACCCACCTCAGCGCCAAGCGGATCCGCGAAATCTCCGACAGCGTCTCGGGCCTTGGCGTCAAGGTGCTGGTGCTCCCGCCGCTGCAGGAGATGCTGAGCCCCGACACCAACCGGGACAACAAGGGCGGACTGACCGATTTCCGTGAAATCGACGTTGCCGACCTCATTGGCCGCACACCCGTGGAAACCCAGGTGGAACAAATCGCCGGCTACGTCAGGGGCAAGCGGGTGCTTGTCACAGGCGCCGGCGGTTCAATCGGTTCCGAACTCTGCCGCCAGCTCAGCAGCTTCGAGCCAGCCGAGCTCATGATGCTGGACCGGGACGAATCCGGCCTGCAGCACACCCAGCTTTCCATTGAGGGCCACGGCCTGCTGAACAACAAAAACATCCTGCTGGCGGACATTCGGGATGCGGATGCGTTGAACCGGATCTTTGCCAAGCGCCGCCCCGAAGTTGTTTTCCACGCCGCCGCGCTGAAACACGCACCCCTGCTGCAGATGTACCCGGAAGAGGGCTGGAAGACCAACGTAGTCGGCTCCCTGAACGTGCTCCAGGCGGCCCGCGGCGTGGATGTTGAAACGTTTGTGAACGTCTCCACTGACAAGGCTGCCAGCCCCACAACCGCATTGGGCCACTCCAAGCGGGCAGCTGAAAAGCTGACGTCCTGGATGGCGGGGGAGACGGGCAAACGCTACGTTTCGGTCCGCTTCGGCAACGTCATCGGCAGTCGCGGCTCCATGCTGCCGCTGTTCACCGACCAGATCAACAACGGCGGCCCTGTCACAGTCACCCACCCCGATGTGACGCGCTTTTTCATGACCATCCCAGAGGCCTGCCAGCTCGTCATCCAGGCAGGCGCCATCGGGCACGGCGGCGACGTGCTGATCCTCGACATGGGCGAGCCCGTGCGCATCATGGACGTGGCGGAGCGCATGATCGCCATGTCCGGGCGTGACATCAAGATCAAGATCACCGGCTTGCGCCCCTCGGAAAAATTGCACGAGCAGCTCACGGGTGACGACGAGGTCAACGACCCGGACGGCCACGCCAAAATTTCGCACACCCACGCCCGGCCACTGAGCCCGGCGGACCTGGACCTGGCGCTGTGGCTGCAGCGCTGCCAGGATGAGGCGGGCCCCGACGCCCCCAGCATTGACGAGTCCGACGGCGACGTTGCGGCAGGCGCCTGATGGAAACCTGGGCACAGATCACCGTTGGCGCCGTCGCGCTTGTCTTGGCACTGCTTCTCCCGTTGGGGGTGCGTCCGTTGTTGGCGCGGGCAGGGGTCCTTGACGTGCCCAATGCCCGTTCCTCCCATACGGAGCCCACCATCCGCGGCATGGGCATTACGACGGCGGCCGCATTGTCCGCCGCCATCCTCGTGGCGGTGTTCCTGCCGCAGAGCGGGGACGCAAAGCGGGCGTCGCTGACCCTGGTGGTGATCCTCGCCGTCGTGCTTGCCGCATCCGCCATTGGCTGGATTGAGGACATCCGCGGGCTGTCGGTAAAAGTCAGGGCCGGCCTGCAGCTGACCGTGGGCGGGCTCGCCACAGCCGCCGTGGCGATCATAGACCCCGGCCAGCAGCAGTTGTGGCTGATTCCGGCCGGCGCCATTGCTGTCGCCGCGTATGTCAACGTCACGAACTTCATGGACGGCATCAACGGCATTTCCGGCACGCACGGCCTGCTTGTGGGCGGGTTTTACGCCTATGCCGGTTTTGTCGCCGGCCACGGCTGGCTGGTTTACGTTGGCATTGCGATCGCCATGGCGTTCACCGGCTTCCTGCCGTGGAACTTGAGCCGCAACAAGGTTTTCCTCGGCGATGTTGGCAGCTACCTGCTCGGCGCCTCGATCGCCGTGACGGCCATGTGCGCGTTTTTGGTTGGCGTGCCCGTTGAATACATTTTCTCGCCGGTGCTGATCTACCTGACCGACACCTTTGTGACGTTCCTGCGCCGGCTCCTGGCCGGTGAGCGCTGGTATGCAGCCCACCGCCAGCATGTGTACCAGCGGTTGACGATCGTTGGCCTGAGCCATATTCAGGCCACGGCAGTTGTCTGCGCGGCGACGATTCTTGTCAGCGTCCTCGGCATCATGGCAGCACAAGGCGGAGAAGTCGCCCAGATTGTGGCCACGGCCGCCGGGTTTGTTGTGGTGTTGCTTTACCTGCGCACACCCACCCTGTTCCAGAAGCTCCTGCAGGGGCGTGCCGGGCGGGCCCGGCGTGCGGACGGTGCCAGCGGCGCTGGCGTGAACCCGCAGGACTGAAGCCCGGACCGCTGAAACGTCAGGGCCGGCGGGAGTTGTGAGGCCCTTGGCGCTTCGCGTCGAATTCAAGTTCTATCTCGTGTAGAATTTCTTTTGGTGACATTCACCCGTCTTTTTCCGCTTTGCCTTGATTCACTTGAATCGCTGGGCTGCGGAGTCAGGCGATCCTCCCTGACGATGGAGTTCCCATGAAGGACAAAAATGCCGCCGGCGGTGCTGTGCGCGGTCATTTGGCGGCTTCTGGTCCTTCTGCGAGCCCCAGCTGGAACATCCTGAAAAAGTGTCTTCTGGTTGACGGCATTGCCGTCGTCCTCATGGTGGTTCTGGCTTTTGTCTTCACCGACTCGGACGGCGTGCTCAGCGTGTTGTTTGGTTCCCTTCTGGTGGTGGCCTTTTTCGGTCTCAGCCTGCTGGTGGGCCACATCTTCAGCAGGAGAATGCCGGAGGCGGTGATGGGCATCTTCGTGATGACATATTTCGTCAAGGTGGTTGGATTCGCCGCCGTACTGTTTGCACTTGGCACACCCACTTGGCTGAACAAACCCTGGTTTGCCGCAGCTGCAGTGGTTTGTGTCTTGCTGTGGCAAGCCACCGAGGTTGTCATCTTCAGCAGGCAGCGCTTCCTGATCTTCGATCAACCAGCCGCGAAAATTCCGTCGGAAGATATTCGTCCGGACGGGGAATTGCCGGCGGGCGGCGACACAAAGGATCCTGCACATGACAACTAAGAAGCCTGACGACAATGAACGCCAGCACGTGGTGGTTCCGCCGAAGAACAATGCAGGGAAGCTGGACTACACCTACATTATTGGCGGAATCCTGCTCTGGGGTTTGATAGGGTGGGGACTGGACTTTTTGTTGCAAACGTCATGGATTGTGTTCGCAGCCATACCCGTTGGGGTTGTCTGCGGATATTACCTGGCACGACATCATCAACGGCATGGTCGCCAAGATGATGGCAACTAGCAATGAATCCCACCATCAGACTTTTTCACGGTGCTGATCATCTTTTGATGGACCACCACACTTGCCCTATGACCGAAACTGCAGAGAGGACAGCGCGTTGACCGCGTTTGCGCTTCCGATGGCCTCGAATGACGGTGGCTTCATTCCACCGACGATTAGCGACACCCACCTCCCAGACATCCTTCCCTGGATGGCCGAATACGGCACCGGGATTGGCAAGCAGATGATCATGGTCATCTTGTCGGTGGTACTGATTGCTGTGTTCTTTAAGGTCGCGATCCGAAACCCGAAACTGGTTCCGGGCCGAGTCCAGTTCTTCGCCGAAGGCTTCTACAGCTTCGCGCGCAACACAGTTGGCCGCGACATCATGGGTGAGAAGAACTTCCGCCCCTGGGTGCCGCTGCTCTTCTCCGTGTTCTTGTTTGTGCTGCTGAACAACATTTTTGGCGCCATTCCGTTCCTGCAGCTGCCTTCCTTCTCCCACGCCGGCAGTGCTTATGCAATTGCCTTGATCATCTACTTCACGTGGATTGCTGTTGGCGTGCAAAAGAATGGCATCCGCTTCTTCAAGCTGGCAGTCGTTCCTTCAGGTGTACCTGGCTGGATCCTGCCGCTGCTTGTGCCGTTGGAAATCATTTCCAACTTCATTGTCCGCCCGCTGACGCACTCCTTGCGTTTGATGGCAACAATGCTTGCCGGCCACATGATTGTGATCCTGGCAGGCAGCGGCGCGCAGTACTTGATCATGGAACAAGACAACATCCTGCTCAACGCCACCGGCGTCGCAGTGATCGCCGGTTCGGTGGCCATGTATGGCCTGGAACTGCTGATCATGGTGCTGCAGGCGTTCGTCTTCACCTTGCTGACCGCAATCTACATCCAGGGCAGCCTGGACGCGGATTCACACTAATTCTTTCTCCGCACCACCTTTGTTTTCTCGAATATAGAACCACCTCACAACCTGCCGGCACAACGCCGGTATCTTGAAAGGAACGAAATGGAACTCCACGGCTCGCTCAACATGATTGGCTACGGCCTGGCCGCAATTGGCTCGGCTATTGGTGTTGGCATGATCTTCGCTGCTTACATCAACGGTGTAGCACGCCAGCCGGAAGCTCAGCGCATCCTGCAGCCCATCGCACTGCTTGGCTTCGCCCTTGCAGAAGCACTGGCCATCCTTGGTCTGGTCTTCGCCTTCGTCGTTGGCGTCTAGTCCAAAGTCGTTTTTGTCCTGTCTTTTCGGGGCTGAAATTTTCATGGACGAATATCAGATAAGGATAAGTGAGAAATGATTACCGCAGAAGTAATCCTCGCTGCTAGTGAGGGTGCAAACCCGCTCCTGCCGAACTGGTGGGAAGTTCTAGTTACAGCTGTGGCTTTCGCTGTCCTGCTCTTTGTGGTGAAGAAATACATCGCACCCACCTTCGAGAAGTCATACACGGACCGTGTAGAGGCCATCGAGGGTGGAATTGAGAAGGCGGAAGAGGCCCAGGCCGAAGCTAACGCCCTCTTGGAGCAGTACAAGGCCCAGCTGATGGACGCTCGCACGGAAGCCAATGGCATCCGTGAGACCGCCCGTGCAGAAGGCGCCCAGATCCTGGCAGACCTGAAGGCGAAGGCTGCAGAGGAATCTGCACGCATCACCGCACAGGCACAGGTTCAGATCGAATCCGAGCGCGTTGCCGCAGTGAACTCCCTCCGCAACGAGGTTGGCACTTTGGCTACATCGCTGGCAGGCAAAATCGTTGGCGAAGCCCTCAACGACGATGCGCGTTCCAACCGTGTGGTTGAGCGCTTCCTGGCCGATCTGGAAAACCAGTCGAACGCGGGTGCATCGAAGTAATGGCAGGTGTATCGAGCAAGTCATTGGCAGCGGCTCTGGAGTCGTTGGAACCCAAGCTCGCCACTGCGTCGATCGCATTGGCCCAGGACCTTTTTGCAATCTTGGAGCTCCTGGACAGCAACGCCGGCCTGCGCCGCGCCCTGACCGATCCCACTCGCGAGAGTGCGGCCAAGGCAGCACTGGCCACCACGCTCATTGCAGGCAAGGTCAGCCCCGATGCACAGTCAGTGTTTCTGGAACTGGTTGCCTCACGCTGGAGCTCGGCACGTGACCTGGGCGATGCACTGGAAGTCTTGGCAGCAACCTCGGCGATCGCGGTTGCCGAAGGTCAAGGTGGCGGTTCTGCCAACCTGGACAAGCTTGAAGAGGAACTCTTCACGTTTATCCGAGTTGTTGGGTCCAGTCATGAACTGCAGCGCGCATTTGACGATGCACAGGCTGCGGGTTCGGCCAAGGGCGCCCTGGCGCTCAAGGTTGTCCCCGAGGCCGGCGACGTTTCCGCGCTGTTGATCCGCCAGGCCGTAACTTCCCCCCGGGGGCTCAAGCCCACGGCCCTGGTGCAACGTTTCGTGGAATTGGTTGCCAAACGCCAGCAGCGCTGGATTGCCTACGTCAGTGTCACCCGTGACCTGACCGCAGTGCAGTTGAACCGCTTGCAGGCCGGCTTGAACAATCTCTACGGTCGCGAATTGAAGATCAATGTCAATATCGATCCGACATTGGTCGGCGGAATCAAGGTTGTTGTGGGGGATGAGGTTGTTGACGCAACCGCAGCCACACGACTGGCTGATCTTCGCCGCCGGTTGGCAGTCTAGGAAGCTTTAGTTTCCTGACAGCCAGTCCACAACAGACTGAATCAAACATTTCGGCCACCGCAGCCACTATCGCGGCGGTAGCCACAACTTAGGAGAGCAGGGACTGCAGATGGCCGACTTGACCATCAATGCCGACGACGTCCGCAATGCCTTGAATGAGTTCGCAGCGTCCTATGAACCGGGCAACGCGGAACGCGTCGAGGTTGGCCGGGTCACCACGGCAAGTGACGGCATTGCCAAGGTGGAGGGACTTCCCTCCGTCATGGCCAACGAGCTGCTTCGTTTCGAAGACGGCACACTGGGCCTGGCCCAGAACTTGGACACTCGCGAGATCGGTGTTGTAGTCCTTGGCGACTTCACCGGCATCGCCGAAGGCCAGCAAGTCCACCGCACCGGGGAGATCCTCTCCGTGCCGGTAGGCGACAACTTCCTTGGCCGCGTCGTTGACCCCCTGGGTCAGCCGATTGACGACCTGGGCGAGATCGAATCCGATACCCGCCGTGCCCTGGAACTTCAGGCACCCGGTGTTACCGAGCGCAAGTCGGTTCACGAACCGCTGCAGACCGGTATGAAGGCCATCGACGCCATGATCCCGATCGGCCGCGGCCAGCGCCAGCTGATCATTGGTGACCGCCAGACAGGCAAGACGGCCCTGGCCGTTGACGCCATCATCAACCAGAAGGCCAACTGGGCTTCCGGAGATGTCAAGAAGCAGGTTCGCTGCGTTTACGTGGCAATCGGCCAGAAGGCATCAACGATCGCTGCCGTCCGCCAGACCTTGGCAGATCACGGCGCCTTGGAGTACACCACCATCGTGGCCTCCCCGGCATCTGACCCGGCCGGTTTCAAGTACTTGGCTCCGTACGCCGGTTCGGCCATCGGCCAGCACTGGATGTACGCCGGCAAGCACGTCTTGATCGTGTTTGATGACCTGTCGAAGCAGGCTGAAGCCTACCGCGCCGTGTCACTGCTGCTGCGTCGCCCGCCGGGCCGCGAAGCTTACCCCGGTGACGTGTTCTACCTGCACTCCCGCCTCCTGGAACGTTGTGCCAAGCTCTCTGACGAGCTCGGTGCGGGTTCAATGACCGGCCTGCCGATCATTGAGACCAAGGCGAACGACGTGTCGGCCTACATCCCGACCAACGTCATCTCCATTACGGATGGTCAGATCTTCCTGCAGTCGGATCTCTTCAACGCCAACCAGCGTCCCGCCGTCGATGTGGGTGTCTCTGTCTCCCGCGTCGGTGGTGCAGCACAGGTCAAGGCCATGAAGAAGGTTGCCGGTACCTTGAAGCTGGATCTGGCCCAGTACCGTGACATGCAGGCATTTGCCATGTTCGCCTCCGATTTGGATGCCGCAACAAAGCAGCAGCTGACACGTGGCGCGCGTTTGATGGAGCTGCTCAAGCAGGGCCAGTACGCGCCGTTCCCGGTCGAAAACCAGGTTGTTTCAATCTGGATGGGCACCAACGGCTACCTGGATTCCGTCCCGGTGGAGGATGTCCTCCGCTTCGAGACAGAATTCCTCGAGCACCTGCGCCACAACACGTCGGTCCTGACCACGTTGGCTGAAACCAACCTGCTGGAACCCTCAACTGTGGACGCGCTCAAGTCCAACATTGACTCCTTCAAGAAGGGCTTCTTCGCGGAGGGCGACGACCAACTGGTTGGCGCCGGCCATGAAGAGTTCGGTGCTCTTGCCTCCGAGGACGTTGACCAGGAAAAGATCGTCAAGCAGAAACGCTGACACCATCCCTGAGAAGGTTGCCGGCCCCACGGGGCCGGCAACCCGAACAAGGGTAAGGAAAGGACAAACATGGGAGCCCAGATACGGGTTTACCGCCAGAAGATCGCATCGACCACGTCGATGCAAAAGATCTTCAAGGCGATGGAACTTATCGCTGCGTCCCGCATTGGAAAGGCACGTGTACGTGTCACGGCGTCATTGCCGTACTCCAATGCGATTACCCGTGCCGTTTCTGCCGTTGCGTCCCAGTCCGAGGTCGACCACCCGCTGACCACCGAGCCCACACAGATCCGCCGGGCTGCGGTATTGGTAATGACTTCAGACCGTGGTCTTGCCGGTTCCTACTCCGCCAGCGTATTGAAGCAGGCAGAGCACCTTATTGAATTGCTGCACGGAGAAGGCAAGGACGTCTCGACCTATTTGGTCGGCCGCAAGGCGCAGGCGTACTTTGACTTCCGTGGCCGCGATTACGCCAAGGTGTGGACCGGCGGAACCGACGCCCCGGAATACGAAACAGCACGTGAACTGCGCGTGGCCCTGCTAGAGGACTTCGCAACAGACTTTGAAGAGGGCGGGGTTGATGAGATTCATGTCGTCTTCACCCAGTTCAAGTCGATGGTTGTTCAGGAGCCGACGGTAATTCGTTTGCTGCCGCTGGAAGTGGTGGAGGAAGAAGTTGAGTCTTCATCCGAGCTGCTGCCGCTGTACGAGTTCGAACCGCAGCCGGAAGACGTCCTGGACGCCTTGCTGCCGCGGTACATTGAGTCACGCATCTTCGCGGCACTTTTGCAGGCAGCAGCTTCCGAGCTTGCGGCCCGCCAGCGCGCCATGAAGTCCGCCGGTGACAACGCCAGCGACCTGATCAAGAAGTACACGCGACTTCGTAACAACGCCCGGCAGGCGGAAATTACGCAGGAGCTCTCCGAGATCGTTGCCGGCGCTGACGCGCTCAACGCCTCCTAGCAGCCCGATCAATACTTATTCAATGCCATCCACACAAGTGAAGTGAGAGAGATGACTGCCCAACTTAACGAGCAGGGAACCGCTGCGAAGGCAGGTGCCACAGGCCGCATCGCGCGCGTCATCGGCCCGGTTGTCGACGTCGAATTCCCGGCAGACGGCATTCCCGCCATTTACAATGCGCTCACCACCGAGATCACTCTCAACGGTGAGACCAAGACCATCACCTTCGAGACCAGCCAGCACCTTGGCGACGGCCTCGTACGCGCCATTTCCCTGCAGGCCACCGACGGACTTGTCCGCGGCACCGGTGTGCAGGACTTGGGCGCCCCGATCACCGTGCCCGTGGGCGACGGCGTCAAGGGCCACATCTTCAACGTTTTGGGCGAGCCCCTTGACGTGCAGGAATCGGAGCTCAACATCTCCGAGCGGTGGCCCATCCACCGCAAGCCCCCGGCATTTGCCAGCCTCGAAGGCTCCACGGAGATGCTCGAGACCGGCATCAAGTCAATTGACTTGCTCACCCCGTACATCAAGGGTGGAAAGATCGGACTGTTCGGTGGTGCCGGTGTCGGCAAGACCGTTTTGATCCAGGAAATGATCACCCGTGTGGCCCGCAACTTCGGTGGTACTTCGGTATTCGCCGGTGTTGGTGAGCGCACCCGTGAGGGCAACGACCTTTGGGTTGAAATGGAAGAAGCAGGTGTTCTCAAGGACACCGCACTGGTCTTCGGCCAGATGGATGAGCCGCCGGGCACGCGTTTGCGCGTTGCCTTGTCGGCACTGACCATGGCTGAGTACTTCCGCGACGTGCAGAACCAGGATGTGTTGCTCTTCATCGACAACATCTTCCGCTTCACGCAGGCCGGTTCGGAAGTTTCCACACTGCTGGGGCGCATGCCTTCCGCTGTGGGTTACCAGCCCAACCTTGCCGACGAGATGGGTCTCCTGCAGGAGCGCATCACCTCGACCAAGGGTCACTCGATCACGTCCATGCAGGCCGTTTACGTGCCTGCTGATGACTACACCGACCCGGCCCCGGCCGCGACCTTCGCCCACTTGGATGCGACCACGGAACTTTCCCGTGAAATCGCTTCCCGTGGACTGTACCCGGCCATCGATCCGCTGACGTCCACGTCACGAATCCTTGACCCGCAGTACGTGGGCCAGGCTCACTATGACACGGCTGTCCGTGTCAAGCAGATCCTGCAGAAGAACAAGGAACTCCAGGACATCATCGCGATCCTCGGCATCGACGAGCTCGGTGAAGAGGACAAGATCGTTGTATCGCGTGCTCGCCGCATCCAGCAGTTCCTGTCGCAGAACACCTACACGGCCAAGCAGTTCACGGGCGAAGAAGGCTCCACGGTTTCCATTGCGGACACCATCGAAGGCTTCACCGCGATCTGTGACGGCGACGTTGACCACATCGCCGAGCAGGCGTTCTTCAACATCGGTGGCATGGACGATGTAGAGCGTCAGTGGGCTGCAATCCAGGAATCGACGAAGTAATCATGGCTAATCTGGAAGTTGAAATCGTAGCGGCCGACCACGGTGTGTGGTCGGGTGCAGCGACCCTGGTCAAGGGGTTTACCAGCGAGGGCGAGATCGGCATTCTTCCCGGTCACACCCCGTTGCTCGCGGTTTTGGCGCCGGGCTTGCTGGAAATCGCCCCTGTTGACGGATCCCGCTTCTTTGTTGAGGTGGACGGCGGCTTCTTCTCGGTTGATGACAATCGGGTTGTAATCGTTGCTGACAATGCGCAGTTGAAAGACGGCGCAACGTCTGGCTCAGGTATCCGCTAGCACGCGATTGATGAACGAACTCGGTATGCCGTTCATCGCACTGGCCGGAGCATTCCTGCTGGTTGTTGTAATACTGTGCCTGTTCGGGGTGCGCCGCATGACATTGCGGCGCACCCTGGGCACAGTTGACGCCTCCATTTGCACAGCGAACAATCGCTGGGCAATGGGGGTTTGTCGTTATCAGGAGTCGGTCCTTGAATGGGTCCGGCTCCTTTCGTTAAGCCCCCTCCCCGCACGGACGATGCAGCGCAGCAAGATAGTGCTGGTGGGCCGCCGCGAACCCACCGAGCTGGAGCTGACCCGGGTCCCGCCGGAAGTGGTCATCGTGGTCTTGTCCTACGAAGGGCGCGAGGTGCTCCTGGCCATGAAATTTGGCGCCTACGCCGGCCTGTCATCATGGCTGGAGGCCGGCCCGCACATCGGTGTGGGCACCTGGCGTTAGGGTCCGGCAAGTTCCCAGTCTGTGCCGCTAACATGACTTCGCTTCCACTTTTTTGAGTGGGTGTCCCTCAAAGAGTGCGGCGGCCAAGTGAACTGGATCAACGAACTGAGCTTGACCAGCGGCCCCCTTCCCGTCATATTCCAGCTGCTGGGAGCGGCCGCCGTCGTTTTCCTGCTGGTCCGGCGCTCACTTCGCTGGTGGCTGTTTGCCGCGGCAACCGCGGCCGCTTCCTGGCTGGCCTCCATGGCCGCCTGCTGGGCCGTCATCCACGTGCTCTACTGGTGGCCCGAAGACCTGCCCGCAGCGGTCATCGGCAACCTTGCACTGGCACTCTGGGTTGTGGTTTTGGGAAGCACGACGGCGGGAGGCCGCCTTGGCGGATTCGTGGGGTCGTTGCAACACTGTTGTTGGTTAGGTGTTCAATAGTAGGTCACGCATGCGCTCGGCTGGTGTACTCCAGTCGAGCGTTTTGCGTGGGCGTGCGTTGAGTTCTTGGGCGACGTGTTCGAGGTCTTCGGGGCTGTAGATGCTGAGGTCCGTGCCTTTGGGAAAGTATTGGCGCAGGAGACCGTTGGTGTTTTCATTGGATCCGCGTTGCCAGGGGCTGTGGGGGTCGCAGAAGTAGACGTCCATGTCGGTAGCGATGCTGAAGGCCTTGTGCTTGGCCATTTCCACGCCTTGGTCCCAAGTCAGTGAGCCGCGCAGGTGGGCCGGCAGGGTCATCATGGTCTTGATGAGGGCATCGCGTACTGTTTCGGCGGTGTGGTCACCTGGCAGGTGCACGAGCATGACGTAGCGAGTGCTGCGCTCGACCAGGGTCCCGATGGCCGACTGATTGGAGGCGCCCATGATGAGGTCCCCTTCGTAGTGGCCCGGCACGGCACGGTCCTCGATCTCAGCTGGACGCTCGGAAATATTGATCATCGGGTCCCGGAACCTAGATGTGCGTTCTTCCGGGTTTTTACGAGTTATTCGGCGGGTCCGACCCCTTCTCAGCGCCGTGGATACCTCACGACGAAGTTCACCTCGGGATTGGAAGTAGAGGGCTTGATAGATCGTTTCGTGGCACACACGCATGTCCTGATCGTCGGGGAATTCCAGAACCATCTTGTTCGATATTTGTTCCGGTGACCAGCGCTTGCGCAGTCCGTCTTTAATGAAGGACTTCAGCCGCGGGCAGTGCTGGATTTTTGACGGTTTAGGTCGTGGCCGCCGAACCACAGAACTACGGTGTGCACCATAGGGCCGATAGCCACTGACCGGACTGCTGTTGCGCTTGATCTCGCGGCTGATCGAGGAGACGTTTTTCTGCAAGGTTGTGGCTATTGCTCGTAAAGATGCCCCTTTGGAGAGCATGTCGTGAATGACCTCCCGATCGGCCAAGCACAGATACCGACTGTCAATGACGCGTTCAAGTCGTTGCAACGTCGCTCGAGGAGAGCCAGAGGCGTTAGTGCGAGAAGTCATTCCTTTGTTATAGTCCACGGCCCGGCCATTGGGATAAATACGGCCATTCTTTGTCCTGTGGATCCCGGCATCCCACTCCTGCGCCGTGGTGGAGTGAATGCCCAACTTCATGGCTGCGTCATGGCGTGTGAGCCCCTCGGACCGAAGCCGCAGGAAATCCTCCCGGCTGGGCTGTTCGGAACGCTTACGTGCCAGTCCTGCCCGTCTTACCCACTGATAACAGGTATTCCGATTCAGGCCCAGGATGTTTGTCACCGTGGTGACGTTGCCAATCGCCTCGAACAGATCGAAGAACTCTTGCTTCTGCTCCGGCGAATACTTAGGCCCTCCCGATGGCCTCTGACTCCCAGGAGATTCCTTCGTTAAAACGTTCTTTTCCGTTAAAGACGACATGGTCGTTGCAACTCCCAAAAAGATTAGGTGTTGCAACGACCACTGGAACCCAAGCCTGCGCCGCCGTCGTTCCTCCCGCTCGCCCCGGCCAGGCAGGGCTGCCGGAAACTCTGCGCTTCGCCGGGGCCTGTCCGTGGCCTCCACCCTAGTGGTTCTCCTGCTTGTCGGGGTTCAGATAAACGCCGTCTTCGGCCAGTACCCCACCGTTGGCAGCGTGCTGGATTCGCAGCCGGCGATCTCCACGGCAGCCCCGCCGGCGGTGCAATACGGTGCCGCAGCACGCGATATGTCAACGCCGGTGCGCGAGCGGTGGACCGCGCCAGCCGGGCTGGGCACCTCGGGAACGATACTGTCTGCAGCCATTCCCGGAACTGTCTCAGGCTTCAAGGCCCGCAATGCCGTGGTGTATCTGCCCCCAGCATATTTCACCACCGTTCGGCCCGTGCTGCCAGTTTTGGTCCTGGTCAGCGGGCAGCCCGGGTCGCCTGAGTCGTGGCTGCGCTCCTCCACGCTGGTCCAGGAGCTTGATGCCTTCGCCGCGGCCCATGGGGGCGTGGCGCCACTGGTGGTCATTCCCGACCCCAACGGCAGCGAGGAGGTCAATACCATGTGCATGGATTCGGATCTGGCCCGGGCAGGGACGTACATGTCCCAGGATGTGCCCGCCTGGATCAAGACCCACCTCGACGCCGACACGAACCCGGCCCATTGGGCAGTGGGCGGTTTCTCGTACGGCGGCACCTGCGCCATGCAGATGGTCACCCGCCATCCCGGCGTGTACCAAACGTTCATGTCCATTTCGCCGGAAAGGGAACCGGCATTGGCGATCAAGCGGACTGTGACGGTTGGCCGGGCCTTCCACGGCGACACTGCCGCGTTTGATGCACTGCTGCCTTTGACGTTGATGGCCCACAACAAATTTCCCGAGATTCACGGGTGGTTTGCCTCGGGGAGGCAGGATGCCGCGTATTCTGCCAATGTGAGGGTGCTTGAAGCGGCGGGACGCAGGTCCGGCATGAGGATTGGAAGTGCCCTGTTCGACGGCGGGCACTCCTGGTCAGTGGTCAATGCGGCACTGCCGCAGGGGCTCAGCTTTGTCTTTTCCCGCATTGGCCTGGAATGAGCGGCAACGGGACGGCTGGCCGGGCTTCGAAAGGCAGGGCCCCTTTCCTGCCTGCGGTTGCGCGCGCTGCCGTTGGCTGGGTGCGCCGTGCCCCGCTGAGTACGGCCCTCATGGGTGCCACGATCATTGTTCACGTGATGACCGGGGCGTTCCTTGACCGCTTGCCCGGAACGGTTGCCGGCGACTGGGGGTACCAGTCCACAGACCTGCTGAGCACGCATGGGTGGAACATCTTCACCACTGTTTTCCTCAGTTCCAGCACCGCCGCCGCGCTTCTCGGAGTTGTCGTGCTGGGAGCGGTGCTGGGTCTGGCCGAATCCACGCTTGGCACCCTGCGCACGGCCGGACTTTTCATCGCGGTCCAGGTTGCCGCCGTCGTATTTTATTCAGCGGCTCTTGGTCTGGGCGGCCTCGCCGAGATCGACATGCCTGCCGGGATGGACCAGGCGACGTTGCTCGGACCATTTGCGGCGTCGGCGGGTACCTTAATGGCTGCCAGCCAGGGCATCAGCCTCCTCTGGCGGCGCCGGGTGCGGGTGTTGATTCTGGCTGGGGCGTTGATGCTCAGCGTGTATGTGGGCCACGCCCAGCACATCTTTATCCTGCTTGGGTCGGTGGCGGGGCTGGGTTTGGGATTGCTTTTTCTCAAGGCCGCCGGGCACGGTGCCGCGGGGCGGTCCACGAGCCGTGAAGTGCGGACGATTCTGGCCATGGTGGTGGCAGTTTTTGCAGTTGGCCCGCTGGCTGCTGCCGTGGCGCATGTGCCTGTGGGCCCGCTGGCAGTGATGCGCACCTGGATCACGAGCCAGGATCCCACGCTGTCCCAGTGGCAGGGGAGTTGCCTGGTTGCCAGTGCGGCGTGCCACGGGATGGAGCACAATCTGGGGCTTTTGGGATCGGGCGGGCATTTGCTGGCCTTGATGCCGATGGTGCTGCTGCTTGTCTGTGCCGAAGGGCTGCGCCGCGGCAACCGGCTGGCATTGTGGGCCGCCGTCTACCTGCACATAGTCATCGGCATAGTCTCGGCATTTTATTTTCAGGTCTTTGCGGGGCTGGGGCTGTCCCTGCGCCGGGGGCACCGCAGCCTGAGCGTCGACGAGTCCGTGTGGGAGCTCCTCCCCGTCGTGCTGGTTCCGGTGGTCATAGCGGTTCTGTTGGTGGTGTTTCGCAGGCATTTTCGGGTGGACCCCGATCCTGCACTGCGGCGGCGGTCGCTGGTGTTCCTGCCGCTCACCTTGCTTGCTTTGGTGGGTGCATACACGGTGGCGTGGCTGGTGGAGGGCAACCTGCGCAATCCGCTCGGGTTGGTCGCCCTGGTCGCAAGCATTCCCCGGATCGTGCTGCCGTATCCCTTTCCGTTCACCTACTCGGCGAGCGTTTATCCCCACGGCTTCTTTTCCGAACTTCTCTTTAGTTTTGGCGGCCCGGTGCTGTGGGTGCTCAGCTCGGTGAGCATTCTGGCCGTATTCCTCAGCCGGCACCTGCACAGCGGTGCGGCTGACCGGGGGAGGGCACAGGCGCTGGTGCGGCGGGGAGGAGACTCGCTGTCGTGGATGACCTTGTGGCCCAACAACCAGTACTGGTTCAACGCTGCGGGGACGGTTGGCGTGGCGTACCAGCCGCACAGCGGTGTTGCCGTCACCGTGGGCGGGCCCATGGGTGAAGCGGCCGAATATGCAGGTGCTGTGGACGAATTTCTCGATTATTGCTCCGACGAGTCCCTGACGGCATGTTTTTATTCTGTGTCGGATGCCGCGGCCGATCTGCTGGAGCAGCGTGGCTTTCGGCGCATCCAGGTTGCCGCGGAAACACTGTTGGACATTCAAACAATGGACTTCAAGGGCAGGGACTGGCAAAACGTGCGCACTGCGTTGAACAGGGCGGCGAAACTTGGCGTCACTGCCCAGTGGTGCAGCTACGGCGACCTGACACCGGGCCAGCGCACCCAGGTCCACGAGATCTCGGAGGACTGGGTTTCCGGCCAGGCACTGCCCGAACTCGGATTCACCCTCGGCGGCCTTGAGGAGCTCAAGCATGATCCGGTGCAGCTTTGTCTGGCGGTGGACAACTCCGGGAAGATTCACGCGGTGACTAGTTGGCTGCCGGTTTTTGCACAGGGGGAGGTCGTGAGCTGGACGCTTGATTTCATGCGCCGCAACGCAGGATCCTTCAACGGGGTGATGGAATACCTCATTGCCCAGGCCGTCCACCACTTCGCGGCCACCGTGGAGTACATATCGCTGTCGGGCTCGCCCCTGGCCGGCAATTCCGCAAATGCCGACGCGGAAGTTGGAAACCTGGACCGGATCCTGGCACTGCTTGCCCGCACCCTGGAACCCGTCTACGGCTTTGCCTCGCTCGCCAACTTCAAGCAGCGCTTCAAGCCGCGCCACAGGCCCCTGTATTTGATGTATCAGGATCCGTTGTCGCTCCCCGGCATCGGCCGGGCGGTGGGCGAGGCCTATATGCCCAACATGTCGGTCAGGTCGCTGGCCAGACTGTTGCGCAATCCCTGATCCGGGGTCCGGACCTGTCGCCAACTGCCCCAGGGCACAAAACAGCCCCCGGTGTTGGAACCGGGGGCTGTCCCGTAAAACCGATGGGTGGTTGCCGCCAGTTTAGAGCGTTGTTACGCCGGTGGCCTGAGGGCCCTTGGCGCCTTGGCCAACCTCAAACTCAACCCGGGCGTTTTCTTCCAAGCTCTTGAATCCGCCGCTTTGGATCTCCGAGTAGTGGACAAAGACATCTCCCTCGGCGTTGTCCGGGGTGATGAAGCCGAAGCCCTTTTCAGCGTTGAACCACTTGACGGTGCCCTGTGCCATACTTTTCTCCTTGTAATGAAAACCAATACTGTACTGCTCTGTGTATTGCCCGGCCGTGGCATGGAAGCCGAAGACCGGGCGAGTTCAGCATGACATGTGTCACATGCAAGGTCAATGACGTGACCTGCGGTGTTGCCAGTGTGACTTAGTTGAGCCACTGTCCGGCGCGCATGACGCGCTGCAGGGCCAAATCGGCGTCAACAATCAACACGTCGGCGCGCAGTCCCCGGCGAAGTGCGCCCACCTCGTCAGTCAGTCCCAGCACGGCGGCCGGAACAGCCGTGGCAGATTCCAGTGCATCCGTGAACTCCACTCCTGCCGCCGTGGTGCGCCGGACGACGTCAAGCAGCGTGGCGGTGCCGCCCGCGATGGAGCCCGTGGCGTCCAGGGTGGCAACGCCGTTTGAAACCGTGACGGGCGAGGGGCCGAGCATGTACTGGCCGTCAGCCAGGCCGGCAGCCGCCATGGAGTCCGTGACCAGAATAATGTTCGCAGAACCCACAATGTCAAAGACCGTCTTGACCGTTTCAGGGTCCAGGTGGGTGTTGTCGGCAACAAGTTCGACGGCGGCGTTCCCGGCGCTGGCGGCGCGCAGGCACGCGGCCACGGGGCCGGGGGAGCGGTGGTGCATGGGCGGCATGCCGTTGAAGAGGTGGGTCACCGTGGGACGTCCGGAGACGCCGTCGAACCCGGTGGAATCCAGCCCCTCCCGGGCCTGCTCCAGGGAATCGGCGGCCGTCGGGGTGTCGCAGTTGGTGTGGCCCACCGAGGGGGTGACGCCATGCCGGGTCAGCAGGTCGACCAGATCGGCCGCCCCCGGAAGCTCGGGGGCGTAGGTCATGGTCACGATGGAGCCCTGGCCGGCCTCGATCAGCGCGGACATGAGCTCCAGATCAGGGTCCAACAGGAAGGCCGGGTTCTGGGCGCCGCACCGGGCATGGGAAAGGAACGGGCCCTCAAGGTGGATGCCTGCCAGCAGGCCCTCAGCCGTCAAGCCGGCGTAGACGCCGATCCCCTTCAGGAGATCTTCGGGGGAGGCCGTCACCATGCTGGCAAGCAGCGTGGTGGTGCCTGCCCGGTGCAGGAAGTCCACGGCTGTCCTGGCCGAGGCCTCGTCGCCGCTGGGGAAGTCCCCGCCATTGCCGCCGTGGTTGTGGACGTCGATCAGTCCGGGCAGGATCCGCTGGCCCGACGGCAGCGAGATGACGTTCGCGGCAGCCATCCCGGCGGGCTCAAAGCCGGGCTCATCGAAGTGGTCCGCACGTCCGGCGTAGACAATCCTGTCGTCCTCGACGGCCAGCAGGCCATCTTCAATGATGCCGTCGTCGGTGACAACGGCACCGTGGATCAAGTATTTGGTGGATGCGGGCGCAGGAATCGGAGCAGTCATGCCCCAAGTCTAATCAGCCCGGACGCCGCTATCGCTAGAACAGCCGCGAAGAGCTGTCATCCACGCCGCGCATGGCGTCGTAATCGAGCGTTTTGCACTCAATGCCGCGGTCCGTGGCAAGGGTTTTTGCCTGCGGCTTGATCTGCTGGGCGGCGAAGATTCCCCGCACCGGTGCAAGCAGCGGGTCCCGGTTCAGCAGTTCCAGGTAGCGGGTGAGCTGTTCGACGCCGTCAATGTCGCCGCGGCGCTTGAGCTCAATGGCAACAGTGGCCCCGGTGGAGTCCCTGGCCAGAATGTCGACCGGGCCGATGGCAGTGAAATATTCACGCCTGACCAGGGTGAATCCGGTGCCCAGAAGCTCGATTTGTTCGGCCAGCAGGCGCTGCAGGTCGGCTTCGACGCCGTCCTTGATCAACCCCGGGTCGATGCCAAGGTCATGGCTCGAGTCACTGAGGTGCTCATAAATGTTGATGATCAAGCGGTCGTCGGCCTTGCTTGACTGCACGATCCACTGGTCGATGACGCCTTCCTCAAGATCGACGTCGTCGGGGCTGACACTGCGCAGGGTCGCAGGCGGACTCATCCAGTTCAGCGGCTTGTAGGAGCCGCCGTCCGAATGCACCAAAACGGAACCGTCGGCCTTGACCAGCAGCAGCCGTACGGCGAGGGGAAGATGGGCTTTGAGGCGTCCGACGTAATCGACGGAGCACTTGGCAATCACTAAACGCACGCCCTCCACTCTAGCCGTTGGGAGCGGATCCGTGGTGCGCTGGCGCGGCGGGGTCGCCGGGTCGCAGCAGGTAAGCGGGCCCGGTCCAACGCAGGCCGGCCGCGTCGCGAAGGCCCCCGCCGTGCGGCACAATGGAACCATGCCCCGCTCGAACCAGCCCCGCCGCCGCCGCACGTCCTCATCACGGAGCACCAAGCCGGCCCGGAGCACCAACGACGACGGCGAACTTGACCTGAACCGGATCAGAATGGGCATTCCAGCCACCGAATCCGCACCCGACGGCGTGTGGGCGGTCCGCGCCATCAGCGTCGGCAACGCACAAAAGGTGTACACCTGCCCCGGCTGCCACCACAACGTGCTGCCGGGTGTTGCACATTTGGTGGTGTGGCAGGAGGACGCCATGTTTGGCGCCGAGGCCGGACTGCGCGACCGCCGGCACTGGCACACAAACTGCTGGCGCGGACGAAGCTACCGCTACAGGTAGCCCCGCCGGTTCTCCTGGTTCGCCGGCTCTCGTCGTCCCGCGGCTGCGGGACCGGGTGCGGCGCCCAGTAGGGTGGAAGTCATGGTTTTTGATCCAGCAGCCCTTGACTACGTTGACGCCGGCACGCCCGTGGCAGTCCGCGCCTCCACCATCCTGCCCGCGGTGCGGGAGAACATTGAGTTGAAGACCGCAGACGGGCTCACGCTCGTAGGCGAACTGGCCATGCCTGCCGACGGCGTCGTGAAGGCCACATTGATCATGCTCCACCCGCTGCCCACACACGGCGGCTTCATGGACTCCCATGTTTACAAGAAGGCGTCCTACCGGCTGCCCGCGCTGGCCGGCATTGCCGTGCTGCGCTTCAACACCCGTGGCACCGCCTCGCCGCGGGGCACCAGCGGGGGCACCTTTGAAGAGGGCATCGGGGAGCGTCTGGACGTTGAGGCGGCCGTGCAGTTTGCCGTTGACCGCGGCCTGCCCAACCGCTGGCTGATCGGCTGGTCTTTTGGGACCGAACTGGTGCTCAAATATGGTGCTGTGCCGCCGTTGGCAGAACTGGTTGAGGGGGCAGTGCTGCTCTCACCGCCGCTGCACAGGGCGGACGACGCCGACCTCAAGACCTGGGCTTCCCAAGGGAAGCCGCTGACCGTCCTGGTGCCGGAGTTCGACGACTATCTCCAACCTCCAGCCGCCACAGAACGCTTCGCACTCGTCCCGCAGGCCCGCCTTGTCGCGGTCGACGGCGCGAAGCACCTGTGGGTGGGGGAGAAGTACGCGGGCCGGGCGTTGAATGAAATTGCCTCAACAGTCCTCGGAACTCCGGTTGAGCTGGCCGTTGAATGGCACGGGCCGGTGGCGGCGCTGCCGGCTTAGATCTTGTCCTGTCTGGCAATGAAGACTTCCTTGACCAACAGCATGACGGCGGCTGCAGTCGGGATGGCGATCAAGGCACCCAGGACGCCCAACAAACTGCCGCCGGCGATCACTGAAATAACTGCCACTGCACCCGGCACGGCCACAGCCTTTTGCATGATGCGCGGTGAAACAAAGTAAGCCTCAAACTGCAGGTAGGCCAGGTAGCAGATCGCATAGATCAGCGCCGTCTGCCAACCGGCCGTCAAACTGACCGCGATGACAACAACCGCCGCAATCATGCCGCCGACCAGCGGGATGAACGCCAGCAACGCCACCAGGAACGCCAACAAGACGCTGAACGGGACATCCAAGATGGTCATGATGATGAAGGCAACCGTGGCATTGAGCACCGCAACACAGACCTGGCCGATCACGTAGTTGCCGACCCCGCGGGTGATTTCCTCGCTCAGCTCCTCGACCCGTGCACGGCGCGAACGGGGAGCAAGGCGGTAGCCCCACTTCTTGATGGCGGGCAGCGATGCCAGGAAGTACAGGCTCAGCACCAGCACAATCAAGGTGCCGAAGAGGCCGTTGGCAATCGTGCTCCCCACTCCCAGCACACCACCAAAGATGCCGCCTACAGCCTGTGCGTTCTGGAAGAACTTGGCAACCTGATCGTTGATGGTGTCAAGGACGTGGTACTGCACATCCAGCTGCTGGAAGAACTCGGAGTCAAGGAAGTCCTTGATCCAGGTTGGTGCCTTGTTGACGATCTGGGTGGTTTGTTCAATGATCGTCGGGATCAAGGTGGCGAAGAACAACGCCACCACGCCCAGCAGGGCCCCCAGCACAATCACAATCCCCAACGGCCGGGGCACCTTGCGCTTCTCCAGCCAGCGAACCACCGGATCCAGCCCCAAGGCAATAAACAGGGCTGTCACGATCCACAACAGCAACGACTCGGTGTTGGCGAGCATGTAGCTCAGGAACAAGGCGATGCCGACGCCCACAGTGCCCATGAAACCAAAATAAATGGGGTGGCGGAACATGCCGCTTGCCGGCGCCGCTTCGACAGCCTTGACTGCGGCCGCCGTGGCCTCGGGCTGCCCGTCGGGATCAACGGGAAGGTCAAAGCGGACGCGCGGCTGGGCCCCCGGCAGTGGCTGGAGCACCTTCTTCAGCACCCAGGCCCGCCAGCCTCGTGGCTGCGGCGCCCGGGCGCCGCGCTCGGACGCCATGGCGGCAGTCACGGGGGCGGCCGTGATGGTCAGCGACTCTTCAGGCAGCCCGGAGGCATCCCCGGCAACAGCGGAAGGCGAGGCGTTGCCG
Source organism: Specibacter sp. AOP5-B1-6 (assembly GCF_052376555.1). NCBI lineage: Bacteria > Bacillati > Actinomycetota > Actinomycetes > Micrococcales > Micrococcaceae > Specibacter > Specibacter sp. AOP5-B1-6. The sequence goes on along the minus strand of NZ_JBQSVT010000009.1, from coordinate 84,847 downwards.
CCGTCGTCCCCGGCATCCGCCGAGGCTGCATTTTCATGCTGGTGGGCGGCCGGATTGTCGTCCGGGAGGGGGGCCGTTGCGCTGGGATCTGGGGTGGAGCTCACTGTTAAGGCCTTCGGATCAGGGGCGGCGGCGGCAGTAGCCTCCGATTCTCAATTGTCAGTAGAGTACCAGCGCCGGGCGGCTGCGGCGGCAAGCCACGGGTATGAGGACGTGAGAAATCTCAAAGGAGCATGACCGATGTATAACGGTTCGGTTACCCTTGAAATAACGACCACAGCAGTGTTCCGTCGATGTTAGGTAATTTCTTGCGTTTAAAAATTGCGATCGTCCTGGCTGTTCTGGGCCTTCTGGTGTTGGGCACCGGCATTGGCCAGCGCACCATTTGGCTCCCGCCTGCCACGCTCACGGCCAGTGCGCCGGCCGGAGTCACTCCCGCGCCGTTGACTGTCGTTGGGCCCGAGCTGCTCAACACTCGTGACGGCAAGTTCACCATGACCGTTAAAAGCGATGGCCCCATCCAGCTGGCCGTGGCGCGCGAGCGTGACATCAACGGCTGGATCGGCGACGCCGCCTACACCATGGTCGGCGGTGCCAACGACGACTTCACAGCCCTGTCCACCGAAAGCAAGGCCGGTGCTGAAAAGGTGCCCAACCCGGCCGGCTCGGACATGTGGGTCAGCGAGGAAAAGGCCACCGGTGAGCTTACCTACACCTGGCAGTCACCCGGTCACGGCGACTGGGCACTGCTCCTGTCTTCCGACGGCACTGCCCCTGCACCGACAGACCTTTCAATCACGGTTGACAACGAATCCGGTACGCCCTGGGCAGTGCCGCTGATGATCATTGGCTCGGCACTGCTGGCTTTGGCTGCACTGCTGTTCTTCCTGGCCCCGCGCAAGCCCAAGACCGCCGAGGCTGCGCCCGGCCGACGATCCGCAGGCCGGGCGCCCTCCGACCCCGCCACCGGTGCCCTGGAAGTAGACAAGATTGTTGCTGCGCGCGGCACTGCTGCTGCCGCCGGAGTGCCGGATGGCGACTCCACTGACACGAAAACCACTGACACGAAGTCCACGGACACGTCCGACGGCGCAACCGGAACCGATGGTGCCGCTGCCGCGACAAAACCGGCTGCCGCCGGGGACGCCACGGCGGCACTGCCTGCCTCCCTGCGGGGCGACACGGAGAAGTCCGACTCAGTGAAGTCCGGCACAGCGCCGGCTGCCTCACCGTCCAAGGCGGAGGGAGCCAAGCCTGCTGCCGGAGCTGCTGCCGGCACTGATGCTGGAAAACAGGACGCGGATAGCGCCGCGCAACCAAGCCCCGAAGATGCTGCGTCACCGAAAACGACAGGCTTGCCTGTCGCAGGGACTGCTGCAGGACTCAAGGGGGCCGGTGGCACGAGCTTGGATCAGGATCCAGCTGCTGGCAGCAATGCTTCAGCCAAGACTGACGCCGCCGCTGGGACTGACACTGCTGCTGGGGCCACGGCCACAGCAGAAGGGGCCGCAAAGGCTTCCGGCAGCAACGCCGCCGGAAACGAAGGTTCCTTTATGAAGAATGTCTTTAAGAGGGGCAGTGCCAAGAAATCTGCCGGCAAGGATCCCAAGTCCGGCCCCGACAAGGATTCACCCGACAACGATTCAAAGGGCGATTCCGGCCCAGGTCCCGATTCCGGCTCAGGTGGCAACCCCGCCGCAGCCGCGGAGTCCGGCAAGAAGGTCCTGCCCGCTGATGAAGCCGGGCAACAGGACGGGACGAAGAAGGAGGACGGCAAATCCGAATTCAGTGTGTCCCGCTCATTCGAACTTCCGGCAGACGCTGCAAAAAACCCAACCGCTAAGAAGGGCCTCCAAATGAAAGCACGTTGGGGTGCTGCGCTGGCAGTTGTGTTGGTCGCAGGAAGCGTGGGGCCGGCCGTCGCTGATGACTCCAGCACACCGGCTCCGGCGCCCAGCGTCACGGCTGAGGCCCCCGCCACTTCCGGTGCCTCCTCGACCGCCAAGGCGACAGAGGATTCCGACGCACCGGGCTTCCCCAACCTGCTGGACAGCCAGGTGCAGCGGATTGCGGAGTCCGTGGCCACTGTGGTTGCTTCGGCTGACAACGCGAAGGATGCCAAGGTACTGGAAGCCCGTGCTGCCGGGACGGCACTGCAAATGCGCACCGCCAACTACAAAATTCGGGCCGCTGTTGAAAAGCAGGAAGCCGCTGAACCGGTCAATGCCACCAAGATCCTGGCCAAGGTGGTCACCACCACCGAGACCTGGCCCAGGTCGGCCATGTTTGTGACGCAGGGCGAGAACAACGCCCTGCCGCAGCTGCTGACCCTGGTGCAGACAAGCCCGCGGGAGAACTACAAGCTGACCTCGGCAACCCCCTTGCTGCCCGGCCAGACGTTCCCCACCGTGGACAAGGAAGGCACCAAGGAAGTGGCGCTCGACTCTGCCGACGGGCTGAAGATGAGCCCCGAGGCGGCAATTTCCGCCCTGAGCGACCGCCTGACCAAATCAGACAGCAAGTTCAAGGATTCATTCAACGACAGTGTCTACATCACCAGCGTCTTTGACCTGCAGAAAAAGGTTGCTGCCGAGGCCAAGGATGCGGATTACGTGTTCAGCCACAAGGGCAACAAGGACACTGCGGTATCCATGCGCACCGCGGACGGCGGCGCCTTGGTCGTGGTTGACAACACCTTTGGCATCGACGCAACGAGCAAGGCCAATGCCACACTGACCGTTGGCGACGACGCTGCCGTATTCACCGGTGGCAAGACAACGACCACCGGGTTCAACTTGAACTACGCAGAACCCGTTGTCATGTACATCCCGCCGGCCTCGGGGGATGGCAAGATCACGCTCGTGTCCGCGACCCGCGCCCTTGTCGGTGCATCGTTTAAGTAGCCTCCGGCAGCCAGAGGCACAGCCATGGCCAAGCGAAGCAAATGTCCCCAAGTTTCACCCGCGGCGAGAATTCGAATCGCCGCGGGCCGGCACAGTTAGAGTGAGTTCATGAGTCAAAACAGCCCCATGCCGCCCAACGCCGCGCCAGGGATCAACCTTCGCGGCGCCGTCGACCTTTCAGCCCTCAAGAACCGGGCCACGGCAGCCACGCCGGGCGCCCCCGCCGGCGGCTCGCCGTACGCGGTGGACGTCAACGAGCAAAGCTTCCAGGAGTTTGTCCAGCTGTCCCAGAAAGTCCCCGTGGTTGTGTCGCTGGGATCAGGGCGCTCCCACCAGTCCGCCCAGGTCAACGCGGTGCTTGAACCGCTCGTGACAGAGCAGGGCGGCAAGCTCGCACTGGGCCGGGTTGATGTGGACACCAGCCCACAGATTGCACAGGCGTTTGGCATCACCGCCGTTCCCACCGTCATTGCGTTGATCAACGGCCAGCCCGTCCCCATGTTTGAGGGGGAGCTTCCCGAGGAACAAATTCGGGAATTCTTCACCGAACTGCTCAAGGTTGCGGCCAGCAACGGTGTCACAGGCACCTTGGGCGGCACCCCGGACCCGGAAGCCGAGCCGCAGGAACCACCGCTTCCCCCGTTGCACCAAGCAGCGCGCGACGCCATCGACGCCGGTGACTTGGCCTTGGCGGAGACGAGTTATGAGAAGGCGCTGGCTGAAATGCCCAATGACGCCGCGGCCAAGATCGGGCTGGCCCAGGTGCACCTGATGCGCCGCACCGCTGAAATCAACGTTGCGCAGGCAGAGGAAATCCGGGCGCGTGCGGCCGGGGACCCGGACGACGTCGATGCCGCCTTGGCAGTGGCTGACCTGGATGTTACGGGCGGCCATGTTGAAGACGCGTTGGCGCGCCTGGTCAAGTTCATCGGCACGCACTTTGGCCCCGAGCGCGAGACCGTCAGGGTGCGCCTTCTGGCACTGTACGACGTGGTGGGCGTGAGCGACCCGCGCGTTTCGGCGTCGCGCCAGGCACTGGCCCGCGCCTTGTTCTAGGAACGGCAATGTTCTAGGAACAGCACTCTTCCAGCAACGGCACTGTTCCAAAGGCGGCTTCCTCCGGGAGGCCGCCTTTTGCCTGCCCAGCACGCTCAGGCGGGCAATCTCATCCTTTTGGATAAGTCACAGGGCCCACCCGGATTGTTAGGGTGTGAAGATGAACACTTCTTCTGCACAGTCTCCAGGCGAGGGACGACCTCCGGCCCTGTCCATCCGCGGATTAACCAAACGATTTGGGCCCAAGATCGCCGTGGACAACATCGATCTCGATGTTCCGGCGGGCTCCTTCTACGGTCTGGTGGGACCCAACGGTGCAGGAAAAACCACCTCACTGTCGATGGCCACGGGCTTGCTGCGTCCGGACGCCGGACAGGTGTGGGTCCATGGGGTGGACGTTTGGCAGCAGCCGTTGGAGTCCAAGCGGCTCATGGGCCTGCTGCCTGACGGCGTGCGCCTCTTTGACCGGCTCAGCGGCGAGCAGCTCGTCGGCTATGCCGGCCTGCTGCGTGGCATGGACAAGGACACCGTGGCGTCCCGGGTCAAGGACCTCCTGGCCGCCCTGGACCTGAGCAAGGATGCAGGAACCCTGGTGGTTGACTACTCAGCCGGCATGACGAAGAAGATTGCCCTGGCCGCCGCCTTGATCCACGCCCCGCGGCTGCTGGTGCTTGATGAACCCTTTGAATCGGTGGACCCGGTCTCGGCCGCAAACATCCGGGACATTCTCCACGACTACGTCAACTCCGGCGGAACCGTCATTGTCTCCAGCCACGTCATGGACCTGGTGCAGCGGATGTGCGACCACGTTGCAGTGATCGCCGGCGGACACGTCCTGGCCGCCGGCACGGTGGACGCCGTCCGTGGCAAACAAAGCCTTGAAGAGAAATTTGTGGAGCTCGTTGGCGGCCGCAATGAGAGTGCAGGGCTGGCATGGTTGCGCACCTCGTAAGGCTGAAGCTGACCCTGCTGCGCAACTCGCTCAAGCGCAGCCCGTGGCAATTGGTGGGGTTGATCCTGGGCGGACTCTACGGCCTGGGCGTGCTCGTCATGATCCTCGTGGGGCTGGCAGCCCTTGGCATGGCAGAGCCGGACCTCATTGGGACCGTCATCGTGCTTGCCGGTGCCGCCGTGACCCTTGGCTGGCTTGTCATCCCCGTGGTGGCTGCCGGTCTGGACATGACACTGGACCCGGCCCGGTTCACGACTTACTCGATCCCGATGAAGTCAATGCTTGCGGGTCTGCTGGTGGGCAGCTTTATTGGCATCCCGGGCGCTGTCACCTTGGTTGCCTCGGTGGGCACCGCGGCGTCCTGGTGGCGTCATCCGCTGGCGGCAGCCGTTGCCGTGGTGTGCGGCGTGCTCGGTGCCGTGACCTGCATTGTTGCCTCACGGGCCATCACGGCGGCCAGTGCCAGCCTTGCCTCCTCACGCCGTTTCAAGGATGTCAGCGGCATCGTGCTGTTGATCCCGCTCATGTTCCTCGGCCCCATCATCAGCGGGGTTTCCGCCGGTGTGAGCGACTTCCGCGAGTACCTGCCGGCGCTGGCAAACACCGTGTCCTGGACGCCGCTGGGGGCAATTTGGTCGGTGCCTGCCGACGTTGCCCATGGTTCCTACGGTGCGGCCGGCTTGAAATTCCTGATTGCACTGGCCACGATTGCCGCCCTGGCCTGGGCATGGAAGGCGTGCCTGTCCCGCGCCCTCGTCACCCCTGCCTTCGCCGGAGGAGCCCGCCGCGGCGGCGGAAAACTGGGCTTCTTCAACTGGTTCCCGGCAACTGCCACGGGAGCCGTCGCCGCACGCTGCCTGACGTACTGGTTCCGCGACCCCCGCTACAGCGCCGGGCTGCTCATTGCCCCGCTGCTGCCGCTGATCTTCGTGTTCGCGGGCTCACAGGCAGGCGGCGGCAGCGCCATCGGCCTGGCCCTGGGCTTCGGCGGCGCCCTGGCCGCGTTCCTTGTGGTCTGGTCCATCAGCGCTGACATCTCCTACGACAACACAGCCTTCGCGCTGCACATTGCCACAGGTGTCAACGGACTTGCCGACCGAACCGGCCGTGCCGTTGCCGCCGGGGTGCTGGCGCTGCCGCTGGGAGTGCTGTACGCCGTCGTTGGTGCGATCTTTGCCGGTGACATTGGCCAGCTGCCGGCAACACTGGGCGTGGTCCTGGGTGTTGTGGGATCCGGGCTTGGGCTGTCAAGCGTTTTCTCGTCGCGCTTCACCAGCAATGTGCCGCTGCCCGGCGACAGCCCGATGAAGACCCGGCCCGGCAACGGCTTGTCCACGGCGTTGATTCAGCTGGCCGGGTTTGCCGGTCTGGGCGTGCTGGTGCTCCCGGAGCTGGTGCTCGCGATTGTCGGCATCGCAACAGGACAGCTGCTGTACTCGTGGCTGGCCCTGTTGGTGGGGATTGTGCTCGGCGCCGTCTTCCTCGTTGTGGGCATCCGGCAGGGTGCCGGCATCTACAACAAGCGCGCCCCCGAGCTGCTGCTCGCGGTGTCTGTGGACCGTTAGTGGAAGGCGCCGGGCAAAGCTAAGGTTGAAGCAGCAAAACAGCGATATTTGAGAATTGCACGGCACGTGGGTGCCGCGAAAGGAAGCGTGTTCAATGGAGGTCATCATCCTCCCCAGCAGCAAGGAAATTGGCGCCCTGGCCGCCGACGCCATCGAGGCCCTGGTGCGCAACAAGCCCAACGCCGTCATTGGGCTGGCCACTGGGTCATCCCCGCTGCCGATTTATGACGAGCTGGCACGCCGCCACGACGACGAGGGCCTGAACTTCTCCGAGGCCAGGGGCTTTGCCCTTGACGAGTATGTGGGGCTGCCGGTTGGCCACTACGAGTCCTACCGCGAGGTCATCCGCCGCGAGTTCACGAACCGCGTGGACGTCGCCCCGGACAATGTGCACGGCCCGGACGGTGCCGCCGCCGACATCGTGGCGGCGTGCCGTCAGTACGAGGATGCGATTGCGGCCTCCGGCGGCATCGACCTGCAGATCCTGGGGGTTGGCACGAACGGGCACATCGGGTTCAACGAGCCCGGTTCGTCCCTTGCCTCGCGCACCCGCATCAAGACCCTGGCGGAGCAGACACGCCAGGACAACGCACGATTTTTTGACAACATCGACCAGGTCCCGCACCACGTCGTGACCCAGGGCCTCGGCACCATCATGGACGCCCGCCACCTGGTCCTTGTGGCCTATGGCGAGGGCAAGGCCGACGCCGTGCGCGACTTCGTGGAGGGCCCCGTGGCCGCCGCATGCCCCGCATCGATCCTGCAGTTCCACCCGCGTGCGACGGTCATCATCGACGAAGCCGCAGCGTCCAAGCTGGCGGGTGCGGCGAGCTACCGCAACGCCTACAGCAACAAGCCCGTCTGGCAGGGCGTCTAGGGAAGAACGACGGCGGCCGGGCAGGCGGTCACTCAACCCGGCTGCCCGACCGCCCTTGGGAAATGGCTTTGGAGAATGGCTTGGCCGGGGGAGCGTCACCTCGGTGAGTCGTGGACGCGATGACGCTAGAATGGTTTCATGAGTTTGCCTCCAGACCCCTTCGAAAACCAGCCCATGGGAAACCCCGAGCGCAGCGGCGGCTCAACAGCCGTCATTGAGCGCGAGGAATTGCGCCAACAAGTTGAACCGGGTGACAGCGAGCGGTTCTCGCACTATGTGCGCAAGGAAAAGATCATGGAGTCGGCCATGTCCGGCGATCCAGTTGTGGCGCTGTGCGGCAAGGTCTGGACGCCGGGGCGCGATCCCAAGAAGTTCCCCGTGTGCCCCGATTGCAAGGCCATCTATGACGGGTTGATGCCTGAAGGTGGCAAGGGCAAGGGACCCAAGAAGCCCAAGAAATAGTTCGGGCCGTAATTATTGTTTGGAACGGCGCAATGCCGTTGATTGGCCGCGCCCGGAATTGGCTGCGGAGATGTGAAAGAAGTGATTGGATGGCGGGAATTTCGTGACGGAGACTTTGTTTGGTGGCCCGTCGCTGCCTCCGGCCTACCCTGAGCGTGCCGCGTGGGGAACCGCCCAGAAGCTCAGGGCCTGGCAGTCCGAGGCCATGGAAAAGTATTTCCTGGAAAGTCCCAAGGACTTTCTGGCAGTGGCCACCCCGGGTGCTGGAAAGACCACGTTTGCCCTGCACATCGCGACGCAGCTGATCGCCCGCGGCAGCATCAACAGGGTCACGATCGTCACCCCCACCGACCACCTGAAACGCCAGTGGGCGGATGCCGCCGCGAGGGTCGGCATCGCGATCGATCCCAACTTCAAGAATGCGGACGGCCGCCACGGCAAGGGATTTGTTGGCGTGGCCGTGACGTATGCCCAGGTGGCCAGCAAGCCGATGCTGCACCGGGCCAAGACAGAGGTAGCGAAGACCCTTGTCATCCTGGATGAAATCCACCACGGCGGCGACGCCCTGTCCTGGGGTGACGGCATCCGCGAGGCATTTGACCCCGCAGTGCGGCGGCTGGCCTTGACGGGAACGCCATTCCGCTCCGACACGGCAGCCATTCCCTTCGTGGAATACGCCGAGGACAAGGATGGGATCCGCCGCTCCAAGGCCGACTACACCTACGGCTACGGGGAAGCGCTGAAAGACCATGTGGTCCGCCCCGTCATGTTCATGGCCTACTCGGGCCAGATGCGCTGGCGCACGAGCGCCGGCGAGGAAATGGCTGCCAGCCTTGGCGAGGCAGTCACCAAGGACGTCACCGCCCACGCCTGGCGCACGGCCCTGAACCCGGCAGGGGAGTGGATTCCCGCCGTGTTGGCCGCGGCCGACAAACGCCTCACCGAGGTGCGCCGTGCCGTGCCCGACGCCGGAGCCATGGTGATTGCCACCGACCATGAGGATGCCCGGGCCTATGCGGCCCAGCTAAAGAAGATCACGGGTGAATCGCCCACCGTGATCTTGTCCGATGACGCCAAGGCTTCCGACAAGATCGACGAATTCTCTGCCGGCGACAAGCGCTGGATGGTTGCTGTGCGGATGGTGTCCGAAGGTGTTGACGTGCCCCGTTTGGCCGTCGGTGTCTATGCCACCTCGACCGCGACGCCGTTGTTCTTCGCCCAGGCCGTGGGCCGCTTTGTGCGCGCCCGGAAGAGGGGGGAGACGGCGTCGATCTTCCTGCCCTCGGTCCCCAACCTGATGGAACTGGCCAACCAGCTGGAACTTGAGCGGGACCACGCCCTTGACCGCCCCGACAAGGACCCCGACGGCTTCATCGAGGAAGACGACGAGATGGAGGAGGCCAACCGTGAGGAAAAGGCCTCCGACACCCTGGAAAAATTCAAGTTTGAGGCTCTGGAATCGCAGGCGTCCTTTGACCGCGTGTTGTTCGACGGCGGCGAATTCGGCACCGGCGGCGCCATCGGCAGCGATGATGAAATGGATTTCCTCGGCATCCCCGGACTGCTGGACGCCGAACAGATGGGCGTCCTGCTCCGCCAACACCAGGCGGACCAGCAAACCCGCAGGAGCAAAAAAGCCCCGGCCGCCGAGCCGGAGGCGCCACCGCTGATTGACCACCGCATGCTCATGGACCTGCGTGGCGAGCTGGCCAAGAACGTTTCAGCGTGGAGTGCCCGGTCCGGGATGCCCCACGGCATGGTGCACAGCGAGCTGCGGCGCATCTGCGGCGGACCGGCGGTGGCCCAGGCCAACGAATCCCAGCTGCAGACCCGGCTGAAGAAGCTCCAGGACTGGTTCATCGGCCGCAAATAGAACTAGCCCGCAGAAGTGGTTGCTAAATCAACCGTAAATGGATGATTCAGCAACCACTTCTGCGGGCCAGTTGCCGGGAGCGGGACTATTTGACCTCTACGCCGGCGTCTTCGAGCTCCTCGAGGGCTTCCTCGATGGCGTCCTCGTCGATGCCCGTGATGTACTCGCGCAGCACGGTGGTGTTGTAGCCGGCGTTGACGGCATCCAGGGCCGTGGCGCGGACGCAGTGCTCGGTGGCGATGCCAACGATGACGACGTCGTCGACCTCGTTTTCACGCAGCCAGTCATCCAGGCTCACGGGCGCCTCGGCGTCCTCCTCGGCTGCTTCGTGGGCTTCGCGTTCGCCCACCGCGACCTCGTCCTCAGGGGCCAGCAGCCCGTCGAAGCCTGAGTAGGCGGCGTCAAACTTGCCCTTGCGGAAGTACGCGTCGATGTCCTCGGTGTCCAGGTTGCGGTGCAGGGCGGCACCCTTGGAACCGGCAACGCAGTGCACCGGCCAGCTCGTGCGGAAGTCAGGGGTGTCGGAGAAATGCGCCCCCGGGTCGACGTGCCAGTCCTGGGTGGCAACAACAAAGTCCAGGTCCAGGGAATTTTCCATCAGTTCACTGATCTGGGTCGCCAGGTCGGCGCCGCCGTCAACGGCAAGGGAGCCGCCTTCGCAGAAATCATTCTGCAGGTCGACAATGATGAGGGCCTTGGGCATGGGGTTGCTCCTTTTAGTTCGCTGCGGACTGGTTTGCCGCAGGTATTGCTTGTTCATACTCGGTGGGGATCACGGGCTCCCCGCGCTGGAGCCGCCGTGCGGCACCGGGCAGTTCAGCCATGGACGCGGCATGTCGGGCGGTGGCCCGCTCCACGCCTTCGGAACCGGTCCAGCCCGGCACCAGCACGCCGTCGACCATGAACTGCTCCAGCAACACCCTGTCATTGCTGTCGCCGGCGGGACTGTGCCCGATGCCGACAACCTCGCTGGTGGCAATGCCGGCGGCATTCAAGCGGCGCGTGGTGTACTTTCGTCCACCGACGCTGGCCTTGTTCTTTGCAGCCTTCGCCACTGAAACAAATTCGCCGTCGTCGCCTTCACGGGACACCAATTTATACACCATGGAGGCCGTGGGCGCACCCGAACCTGTTACCAGGGACGTCCCGACGCCATAGGAGTCAACCGGTGCGGCGGCGAGGGCGGCGATGGCGTACTCGTCCAGGTCGCTCGTGACGGTGATGCGTGTGTTGGTGTTCCCGAGCGAATCCAGCAGGGCCCGGACGTCGCGCGCCTGGGCGAGCAGGTCCCCGGAATCCAGCCGGACGCCGCCCAGGGCGGGCCCCGCAATGGCGACGGCCTTGCGGACGGCGGCTTCGACGTCGTACGTGTCAACCAGCAACGTGGTGCCGGCGCCCATGGAACCGATTTGTGCGCGGAAGGCTTCCTCCTCGGAATCGTGCAGGAGGGTGAAGGAGTGGGCGGCGGTGCCTTGGGTCAGCACGCCGTAGCGCAGGCCGGCTTCAAGGTTGGAGGTGCTGTGGAACCCGGCGATCACGGCGGCGCGGGATGCGGCCACGGCGGATTCCTCGTGGGTGCGCCGCGAACCCATCTCGATGCACGGGCGGGAGCCGGCGGCGCCGATCATGCGGGAGGCGGCGGAGGCGATCGCTGAGTCGTGGTTGAGGATGGAAAGGACGTACGTTTCCAGGATGCAGGCCTCGGCAAACGTGGATTCAATCGTCAAAATGGGTGAATTCGGGAAGTAAAGTTCGCCCTCTGCATAACCGAAGACGTTGCCAGAGAACTTGAAATCGGCCAGCCACGCCAGGGTTTCGTCGTTGACGACGTTGTTTTGGGCCAGAAATTCCAGTTCTTCCGGGCCGAAACGGAACTGTTCCAGACCCTCCAGAATGCGTCCCGTGCCGCCCACAACGCCGTAGCGGCGGCCCTCAGGCAGGCGCCTGGCGAACGCCTCAAACACGCTGCGGCGGTGCGCCGCCCCGGAGTGCAAGGCGGCCTGGAGCATGGTCAGCTCGTAGTGATCCGTAAACAGTGATGTGCGGGGGTGGGCCCAGCTTGATGGCGTAGTCACGGAATTCACTTTAGTGCGGCAACACTAGAATGGACACATGAGTGTCAGCACAGCCCCGGAAACAGACCGGGAAGTCTCAACCAGCGAACTCATCTCCCCCGACATCCCGTGGGAATTAATCGTGTGGAACGACCCGGTTAATTTGATGAGTTACGTCAGTTACGTCTTCCAAAGTTATTTTGGCTATTCAGAGGCGAAGGCGGCGAAATTAATGCTTGAAGTTCACACGGAGGGCAAGTCCGCCGTGGCGCACGGAGCAAAGGAAAAAATGGAAGCACACGCTGTTGCCATGCACGGCTTCGGACTGTGGGCAACAGTGCAGAAGGGCGGCCCCCGTGGCTAAAGCCTTCTCCGCCGGCCGCCGCGGCATCACCGGCTTCCTGGAACCCGCCGAGCGCGACCTCCTGCGCAAGCTTTTCGCCGACATCATCACCATGCTGGAACCTGAAACCCCCGCACACGAGGACCCGCTGGCCGCGCTGATCGGCCTGGACATGGACGTCGCCGTCCCCGCGGACCCGGCCCTGCTGCGGCTGCTGCCCAACGCGGTGAAGGACGACGACGACGCGGCACTTGAGTTCCGCCAGCTCACCGAACGCTCGCTGCGGGAAACAAAGATCGGCGCGCTGCGTGCTGCCGCGCTGGGCCTGGAATCGGAGAAGCTGGTCCTCGACGACGAAGCCGCCAAGCTGTGGGCCATGGCCTTGAACGACGTCCGGCTGGTCCTGGCGGAACGGTTGGAGATCCGGGACGAAGAGGACGCCGAGAAGGTGCACGAGGTTCAGGACTGGGGTGAGGCGGACGACGTCGAAAGTTACCTGAGCCTGGTGTACAACTTTGTGTCCTGGCTGCAGGAGAGCCTGGTCCAGGCCATGCTGTCGGCACTGCAGCGCACCAAGTGAGCCGGCATGGCCCGAAAGTGTGTTCTTGGGCGCAAATGACACGCCTGCGCGCGGTGACAAACTATTGTTGAGACGACCATGAGCACAACACCAACAAGCCCAGCCGCTGACCGGCCCATCGGGATTTTTGATTCCGGGGTGGGCGGATTGACCGTTGCCCGGGCCGTCATCGACCAGCTGCCCAACGAATCGATCCTCTACGTGGGCGACACGGCGAACGGTCCGTACGGTCCGCTGCCCATTGCCGAGGTCCGTGCCAACGCCCTGGGCGTCATGGATGAGCTGGTGGACTCGGGGGTGAAGCTGCTCGTCATCGCCTGCAACTCGGCCTCCGCTGCGGTGCTGCGCGACGCCCGCGAACGGTACACGGCCCGCTACGGGATCCCCGTCATCGAAGTGATCCAACCGGCCGTTCGGCGTGCCGTTGCTGCGACGCGGGAGGGCCGGGTTGGTGTCATCGGCACCGTCGCAACCGTGGGCTCCCGCGCCTACGAGGACACGTTCGCCGCAGCCCCGAACCTGCGCATCACCTCCGTCGCCTGCCCCGACTTCGTGCGGTTTGTCGAGTCCGGCATCACGGCCGGCCCGGAACTGCTGTCCACGGCCGAGGCGTACCTGGCCCCGCTGAAGGCAGCCGCCGTTGACACGCTGGTGCTTGGCTGCACGCACTACCCGTTGCTGACGGGCGTCATTTCCTACGTGATGGGGGATTCGGTCACGCTGGTCTCCAGCGCCGAAGAAACAGCCAAGGACGTGTTCCGGGCCCTTGTCAGCCACGACCTTGAACGGCTGTCGGATACAGCCCCCACGCACCAATTCCTGTGCACCGGCGACGCCGACAACTTCGGTGTGCTGGCCAGGCGCTTCCTTGGACCCGAGGTCCACGGCGTGGAACAGGTCAGCCATGTCTCGGCACACTATCCCACCGGATCGCTTGCCCTGGTTACGGACGACATGTTGGCGGCAGCCCGGCAAACTGCGTCCGGAACTGTTGCCGGACGGGTCTCCAATTTTGTTTTGGCCGATTCGGTGGGCAGACTGGCTGTTCCGGGAGATGGCACGGGGGAGCGAACATGAAATTGACGATTGTTGGATGCAGCGGGTCCTTTCCCGGTCCGTCGTCGCCCGCGTCCTGCTACTTGTTGCAGGCACACGACGGCGTGCGTCCCTGGCGCGTGCTCATCGATTTGGGCAGCGGTGCCTTGGGGGCCGTGCAAAAATACATGGATCTGGAGGACATTGACGCGATCTTCCTCAGCCACCTGCACCCGGACCACTGCATGGACCTTTGCGGCCTGCACGTGGCGGTGCGCTGGAACCCCGATGGCTGGAACCGCGGCCGCATTCCAGTGTGGGGGCCGGCCGAAACAGCCGACCGGCTGGCGACCGCCTACGGCCTCGACCTTGATCCCGGCATGCGTGAAGAGTTTGACTTCATCAATTGGCAGGAACGCGAGCCTGTCACGGTGGGCCCGTTCAAAATAACCCCGTTTGCTGTCAACCACCCTGTCCCCGAGGCGTATGCGCTGCGGGTGGAAGTCACCGAATACGACGGCACAGGCCTTGACCGCACAGCCGTGCTGACTTATTCCGGCGACACGGACAGTTGCCAGGGCCTGGAAGACGCGGCACAGGACGCCAACTTGTTCCTCTGCGAGGCCGCCTTCGAAGAGGTCCGCGACGACCACATCAAGGACGTGCACCTGACAGGAAAGCGGGCCGGCGAGGCCGCAGCCCGTGCCAACGTCAAGCGGATGCTGCTGACCCACATCCCCGTCTGGACCGACACCAACAAGGTGGTGGCGGAAGCCCGAGAGGTGTTTGACGGCGACGTGGCCGCTGCCGTGGCCGGCGTGCATTACACGATCTAGCTGCCTTTTGTGAGGTGCCATTTGCTGGGAATATCCTCCGAAAGGATTATCCCCTTATCCGTTCGAGGCGGCTAGGATCGGTGGCAGGAAAGGGCGGCAGCCGCCGTCGAACTTCATTAGCAAAGGACGCCAGCCATGAGCGACATGCCACGCTACAACCCCGAACCAGCCGAATTTTCCCAGGGCCAGGGACAGGGACAGATTCAGGCGCCCGTCAGGCCGTCCATCATGAACACCATCTTCTTCATGCTCATCGGTGCCGCCGTGCTGCAGATCATTGCCACCATTTTTGGTGTCCTGAACATGCAGTCCGATGAATCTCGCACGGAACTGGTGGAGAAGCTTGAGGCCCAAGGTGCGCAAAACTTCGACGCCAACATGATCGATACGACCATCTTGGTTTCCACTGGCACCGCGATCGTCATGGCCGTGGTGTCCGTCATTCTGTATGTGCTGATTGGCCTGTTCATCAAGATGGGCATGGGCTGGGCCCGCATTGTGGGTGTCGTGCTGGCCGTTGCCTCGCTCTCCCTGCTCTGGGGTTTGACCATGCCCGGCGGGATCGCCACGATTCTGCAGGTGCTGCTCGGCATCGGCGCCATGGTGTTGTGCTTCACCGGGCCCGCCGCCGTGTACTTCAAGGAGAAGAAGAACTTCAAGCTGGCCACGAAGGGCCGCTAGCCCCCGCACACGATTGCGGACCTGATCCCGTTCCCCTTTCCGACACCAGAACCCTGGCGTCGGAAAGGGGAGCGGGATCTTTTTTGTTTGCGCCCACTGCCCTCCTCGGCCGGTAGCGCCTCCCGACCTCCCCAGCCTCGCTGCGCTCGGCCGTGGCCCCTCGGCCGGTAGGCTTACTTCATGACTTCCACTGAAACACTCCGCGCCGACGGGCGCACCAACGACCAGCTCCGCGACATCACCATCACCCGCGGTTGGTCCAAGCAGGCCGAAGGTTCGGCCCTGATCGAATTCGGCAACACCCGCGTGCTCTGCACGGCCTCCTTGACTCCCGGCGTGCCCCGCTGGCTCAAGGGCGAAGGCACCGGCTGGGTCACGGCCGAATACGCCATGCTGCCGCGCGCCACAAACACCCGCAACTCCCGCGAGTCCGTCAAGGGCAAGATCGGCGGCCGGACGCACGAGATCTCCCGCTTGATCGGCCGCTCACTGCGTTCCATCATCGACACCAAGGCCCTCGGCGAGAACACGATCGTCCTGGACTGCGACGTCCTGCAGGCCGACGGCGGCACCCGCACCGCAGCAATCACCGGCGCCTACGTTGCCCTGGCCGAGGCCATCGCATTCGCCAAGGAAAACAAGCTGATCGCCAAGAACGCGCAGCCGCTGATCGACACGGTCTCGGCCATCTCCGTCGGCATCATCGACGGAGTCCCCATGCTTGACCTGCCCTACGTTGAGGATGTCCGTGCCGAGACCGACATGAACGTCGTCGTCACCGGTTCCGGCAAATTCGTCGAGGTCCAGGGCACCGCGGAAGGTGCACCGTTCGACCGCGACGAGCTCAACCAGCTTCTGGACCTGGCCTTGATCGGCACCACCGAACTGGCCCAGATCCAGCGCGAAACGCTCGCCGGCTGATGACAGCGCCAAAGCTGGTCCTGGCCACGCACAACCAGGGGAAGCTGCGGGAGCTCCGCGAGCTGCTCCGCGGTCAGGTCCCCGGACTGGATGTTGACACTGACGTGGTCGACGCCGGAGCGATCGGTGCGCCGGATGTCGCCGAAACAGGGGTCACCTTCGCGGAAAACGCGCGGCTGAAGGCCCACGCCGTGTCCCAGTTCAGCGGCGCCCTTGCCATCGCCGATGATTCTGGCCTGGCCGTGGATGTGCTCGGCGGTGCCCCCGGCATCTTCTCGGCGCGCTGGGCAGGCGCCCATGGCGACGATGAAGCGAACCTGAAGCTGCTGCTGGCCCAGCTTGGCGACATCGCCGCCGAACACCGGGGAGCACGGTTCGTCTGCGCCGCGGCCTTGGCAAGCCCGGATGGCACGCTGGATGTTGTGGAGGAGGGGACCCTTGACGGAACCCTGTTGCCGGAACCCCGCGGTGACGGCGGCTTCGGCTACGACCCCATCCTGCAGCCGGTTGGACTGGACCGTTCATGCGCCGAGCTGACAAGTGCCGAGAAGAACGCCATCAGCCACCGCGGCAACGCGTTTCGGGCGCTGCTGCCGCACATCGTGAAGGCCCTCGCCAGCTAGGCTGCGCACACCACATCGACTTTGCACTTATTCGACTGGAAGGCGCTTCCCGGAGCCGAATCCGTCCAACAACTGCAAACTCGAACCCTGGGTGGGGGAAAACGACGGCGACCCCCGGCACCATGCCGGAGGTCGCCGTCGTACTACCGGATTGCTAGTTTCCTAGCCGGGCAGGCGCCATTGTCTCGAGCCAGGGAAGCATGGTGGGCAACGCCCGCAGCGCAGCGAGCCCGTGCCCGGTCTTGGGGAGCACTTCGCTGGTGACTTTTGTGCCGAGTGCTTGCTGCTTGGCCACGAATGCGGCAGTGATTTCCGGTCGTACGAGTGTGTCGTCAGCGCCTTGAGCGACAAAGAGCGGCATCTGAAGTTTGCTTCCGCCAGGCGTATTCTCGCCCAACAGAGTTGCCCACGGTTCCGTCGAGGCAGGGTCGGCGGCGAGGAAATTACCCAGCAGGGGGCGGCTGATGTCGTGCAATTGGCTATTCTGCCCCAGCAGACACAGGCCCGCCATGTGGGGCAGTGCCGCCACGGCGGGGGCGGTTAGGATATTCCTCGGATCCGCTCCGCGCGTCCTCTGGTAGACGGAGGTGTACGAGTCGAACGCATAGGCAGCGATGGTTACTCCCGAGATGTCGGCGATGTCAGCATCCAGGAGTGCCGCGAGGTTTACGGCAGGTGCGGCGACGGCGATGGCCTGCACCTTGAGCTCCGGGGCGTAGGACTCCGCCAGTTCAGCCGCGAAGAGCGCGGCATGGCCTCCCTGGGAGTGCCCCCAGAGCGCCACGCGGCTGCTCGCCCCGACGTCCAGCCTGCCTGCGGCCCGTACCGCATCCAGCATGTTGCGCCCTTCAGTGCCGCCGACGAGGAAAGAATCGGGGCCGGGCGCGCCCATGCCTGCGTAGTCGGTGGCGACGACAACGTAGCCGCGGTCAAGCAACGACTTCATGCCCTCGATGAGGTCGAAGGGATCGATGCCCACCGAGGGGGCGCAGCGGGTTCGTGTCCCTGTGGTCGGGTGCCCCCATGACACCACTGTGCGGCCGCCCTCGGGTGCAGGCCCCTCCGGAGCCGCCACCACGCCGGAGACGAGGATCCCGTTGCCGTAAAGGTCTTTCGAGTGGTACAGCACCCGCCAAGCGTTGACGCCGTCCGGTGCACTCGCCAGTGGCTCGCTGCGCACGAGCTCTCCTGGGGCGCCGGTTGGCAGCGGCGTGGGCAGGGCATAAAAGGGCCCCTCCGACGCCTCCTCCGCGACGCCTTCGACGATCCGCCGGGAGCACGAGTATCCACCGAGCAGTCCCAGCATGAGCACGGCGGCCACAGCGAAGGCCGCCACCCTTGACGAGATGCGCGGGTGTTTCCGGTGGCGGACCAAGATGTCCATGATCGAGGTGGCGGCTGACCGCGGCAGCGGTCAGCCGACCCCCGGCACCCGGCCGGCGAGCCAGTCGAACACCCGTTGTTCCGTGAGCTCGCGTCCGAGCGGCTGGCAATGTCCGTTGGCGCCTTCTGTGGCCGAGAATTCCATGAGTTCGGCTCCCTCAACCAGTGCGGCAAGTTCCTGGGACTGCCCTGGAAAGAACTGGTCGTCCTCGGGGGCAGTGACAAGCAGCGGGGTGGTGACCTGCGCCGCCACGTCCCGCACGGTGTACTTGCGGACCTCATCAAGCGTCGCCGAATACCCTGACGTGCCGTAGGGCCGCGAGCGGAAGGTCCAGGTTGCCGCCGTTGCCTTTCCCCCTGGCAGTTTCATCCCGATGGCCATGTTGCGATCAAATTTCCCCTTCTCGCCCCTGCCATAGAGGGTCTGCAGCGACCGTGGAATCTGGCTTAACCACGACGTCGACACATCCACCACCCCGCCGTCCACCACCGCTGCCGCGAAACGATGTTCAAACGCAAGGACGCGTGGCACCCAGTAACCAGCTTGGCTGACGCCGTAAAGCACCAGTCGCGCCGTGTCAACGTCCCCGCGCGAGGCCAGAAAGTCCACGACGGGAGTGATGACTGCCTCCCAATCTGGCCGGAAACTTGTCCCGCGTTCGAAAAGCATCGACTGCTGGCCGGGCCCGTCGAACAGCAGCACGTTGTATCCGCGTTCGATTGCCCCTTCAGCGCCCTCGCACCACAGGCCGCTGATTGAGCCATCGCTGCCATTGTTCATTACGAAGGTTGGACGGGCCCTCATGGAGTCGTCGGGGCGAACGAACCAACCGGGCAGGCTGGTTTTTTCGTAGGGGATGTCAACACGTTCCGCTGCCCAGGCGGACTCGTCCACGAAGGATTCCCACGCCGCCCGATGGGCCCTGAACGTCGGCAGGAGCTGCGCGGTGTCAGGCAGGCCGTCAATGGCTTCGAGCGCGACGGCGTAATAGTTGGCGGCGCGCAGAAAAGCCCGCGCCGCGCTGACTCGGTGTCCGCCGCGCTGGCTTGTTGCCGCCGTGGCGGCGATGCGGTCGGCGAGCTGGGTCCATGCCTCGAACCATCCGGGGTGGTCCCCGGATTTCACTCCGGTGATCGTCGCCAGCACCTCACCGGCATCAGCGCCACCACGGGCGGTCTTGCCCAGGATGGAACGGACGGCGAAGTCGAATCCGCCGTGGTAAAAACCGGTGGCAAAAATTTCATGGGGTTTTGGGAACAGCCGCTCACGGGCATTCAAACCGGCGAAACCCATGTCTGTCCCCAATCAAAGTTTGCGGAGAAAGCCTTCCTGCGACAACGACAACGACAGCCACCGCAAGAACAGTGCGTAGTTCAAAAATAGTGCAAGGCCGGTACCACGTAAATAGTTGGGCATGCATCAACACAAAGGCGACCCCCGGCACACAAACCGGGGGTCGCCGTCGTACTTTAAGAATTGAGCCTGTTGAGGCCGGGTCTAAGCCTGCTCGGAGTCCGGCTGGGGCTGCTGTGACTTCTTCTTGCGGGCGGAGGCGATGGCCCGCAGGAACTCGATGCCGATCGGGATGATCGAGACGGCCACGATGGCGATGAAGATGATGTCGAGGTTGTCGCGCACCCACGGCACCTTGTTGCCCAGGATGTAGCCCAGCAGCGTGATGCCGCCGGCCCACAGGATCGCGCCGATGGCGTTGAAGAGCACGAACTTGCGCATGTCCATCTTGGCCACGCCCACGATTACGGGGACAAAGGTGCGCACAATCGGGACGAAGCGGGCCAGGATCAAGGCCTTGCCGCCGTGCTTTTCAAAGAATGCGTGGGCGGTGTCGACGTGCTGCTTCTTGAAGAGCCTTGATTCGGGTTTGTTGAAGATGGCGGGGCCGGCCTTGTAGCCGATGAAATACCCCAGCTGGTTTCCGATGAATCCGGAGACGATCAGCAGAGCCATCAAAACCCAGATGTTTACGGGCATGGTGCCGGTGCTCACCAGCAGCCCCGCCGTGAACAGCAGGGAGTCGCCGGGGAGGAAGAACCCCACCAGCAGGCCGGTTTCGGCGAAGATGATGGCGCAGGCGATGACGACGACCCACGCGCCGATGGCCTCGTTGCCGAGGATCGTCATGGGGTCCAGCCAGTCAGGCAGCAGGCCGAGGGAAGGAACGGCTCCGTGTCCCACAAGCGCGGGCAGGGCAGAGTCAGTCAAAGCAGTAATGATCACGGTTCAAGATTACGTTACTTCCCTGACAGCGCCCTCCACCCTTAGGAGGACATTGGGGGTTGACTTCCACCCGGATGGTTATATGGTTAGTTACATGAGTAACGAACCAATGGGGCTGGCGCGGTTGCCCGCACGCGGGGAGGTGGTTGTTGGTGATCGATGACAGCAGGCCGATCTTCCTGCAGATTGCAGAGATGATCGAAAACGACATTGTGGACGGCGTCCTGGCCGAGGAGGCACAGGTTCCCTCCACCAATGAATTTGCGGCGTTCCACCGGATCAACCCGGCCACCGCGGCCAAGGGTGTGAACCGGCTGGTGGATGACGGAATCCTTTACAAGAAACGGGGAATTGGCATGTTTGTTGCCACCGGTTCCCGGGCCGTCCTGGTGGACCGGCGCCGGGAGGACTTTTATGAACAATTCGTCCGCCCGCTGGGCCGGGAAGCCCGCAAGCTGGGGATCGATGCCGATCAGCTGCTGGCCATGATGGCCCGCGAAGCGGCCTCGGGCGCAGCCTCTGGCGTGGACAATATGACAGTTACCGAGAAAGAAGGGGCGCTATGAGCATTCCCATCGTTCAAGTGCACAACCTCTCCCGGAGGTACCGGGATGTCACGGCGCTCGACGGCGTCAATCTCACCTTGGAGCAGGACAAGATCTACGGACTGCTGGGCCGAAACGGCGCCGGCAAGACGACCCTCATGTCCATCCTGACCGCGCAGGGCTTTGCCAGCTCGGGCGACGTGCAGGTCTTTGGCGAACGTCCCTATGAAAACGAAAAGGTGCTCAGCCGGATCTGCTTCATCAGGGAAGCCCAAAAGTACCCGGATGATTTCAAGCCGGTGCACGCGTTCAAGGCGGCCGCCCTCTTTTACAAGAACTGGGACCACGCCATGGCGCTGAAGCTTGCGGAGGAATTCCAGCTGCCCATGAAGCGGCGCATCAAGAAACTATCGCGCGGCCAGCTTTCGGCGGTCGGGGTCATCATCGGCCTGGCCTCCCGGGCGGAGCTGACGTTCTTTGACGAGCCGTACCTGGGCCTTGACGCGGTGGCCAGGCAGCTCTTCTACGACCGCCTGCTCGCCGATTATGCCGAGTTCCCGCGCACCATCGTGCTGTCCTCGCACCTGATCGACGAAGTGGCAAACCTGCTCGAACACGTCATCATCATCGACAAGGGCCGCATCCTGGTGGACGACGACGCCGAGAACATCCGTGGTTCGGCGGTCAATGTGGCAGGGACGAGCGCCCGTGTCGAGTCGTTCGCGGCCGGGCGGACCATCCTGCACCGCGAAAACGTTGGCGCCTTGGTCTCACTGACGATTGACGGCGCACTGAGTTCCGCCGAACGCCGCGAGGCACAGGAGCTGGGACTGGAATTGAGCCCGGTCTCGCTGCAGCAATTTGTCATTAGAAAGACGCTCGACGCCGGAGCTCCCCTTGCGGACACGGCCGACGGCGCCGAGCCGGTCAAGCCCGCCGGCACAGCAACCCGGACGGGAGCCATGCGATGAGCGCCACATTGAACGCCACGAACAGCACACTGAACCCCAACGCCAGACACCGCGCCCTCGGGGTTGTCCGGATGCAGCTCATCAACAAATGGACATTTCTGGGCATACCGGCGGTCATCATTGCCGGGTCGTTCCTGTTCAGCGCCGTCATTTGGGCGCTGATTCCGGATTCGGTGGGGGTGAAGTACTCCGGCGCCGGCCAGGCCGTCATGTGGTATTTCTTCGGCCTCGGCATCCAGTCGCTGACATTGAGCTTCCCGTTCTCGCAGGGACTGAGCGTGAGCCGGCGCAACTTCTTCCTCGGCACGGTGGGCCTGTTCACGGTCCTCGCCGCAGCCATCTCCGCCCTCTACGTGGTCCTTGGCATCATCGAGAAGGCCACAAACGGCTGGGGCCTGCAGGGCCAGATGTTCGCCCTGGAATGGGTCGCCGAGAAATCCTGGTTCATCCAATGGTTTTTCTACTTCGTCCTCATGATGTTCCTGTTCCTGCTCGGATTCTGGGCTGCCACCGTCTACAAGCGCTGGCAGGCCACCGGGGTGCTGGTCATGACCCTGTCGGCGGCAGTGCTGCTGGTGGGCGCCATCGCCCTCATCACCCTGCAGGGCTGGTGGCCGGCCGTCGGCGCCTGGATCATCGCGCTGACCCCGCTCTCATTGGGCGTCTTCGCACTGCTCCTGGTGCTCGTGCTGGGCGGCGCCGCGTACCTGACCCTGCGCCGCGCCACCCCGTAATACGGACGGGACACGGCAAGTGCAAGGAAGGTGCGGAGGACCTGACCCTGGACGTCATCAGCGAACTACGAGAACGAACGGGCCTCAAGGTGGTAGTCACGAAGGCCGCAGGCTCGGCAATCCAGTCAGCGGCCTTCTTGGGGTCTCCGCACTGTCGTTGTGCTAAGCGTCCAAGATCCTCACCAGCTGGCTAACAAATGCCACTGGATCCGTCGCGTGCACGAGGTGACCGGCGTCGACGGTGACCATTCGACCGTCCGGGACGACGCTCACCAGATCGGCTATCGCCTTCGGCGGGACATGACTCCGTGCGCCGCCAGCGACCACCAGAGTGGGGGCTGCGATCGAGGCCACAACCCGGGACCAGCTTGGATCGAAGTTGTCGATTTCTCGGCGCACCTGCTCCACAACTTCCCAGTCGAATGTCAGGACACCCGAGGGCTTGGATGGAGGAACCGGCAAACGAGGTTGAAGCAGCCCTATGTCCTCGAGCACAAGTCGGCGCACCAGGTCGGGACGTGCGGCAGCGACCTGGCAGGCCACAAGGCCGCCCAACGAGTGGCCGACAAGATCGACGGGGGCTTGGTCAAGACCCGCGTCCAATAGTCGCGTTATGTCTTCTGCCATCAGCCGGATCGCGTAAGTTCCCGGCCAGTCGCTGACACCATGGCCCCGTAGATTGACGGCGAACACGGTCCGTGACGAACTCAGTGCCGCCGCCACAACGTCCCAGTCTTCGGCGGATTCACCTGTGGCGGGCAGCAACACCACTGGTGGGCAATTAGACGGCTCTTCGGCGGTCCACGCCCGGACTGCCAGGGTGACGTTCCCGACAACTACGGATAGGTTTGTTGGCATCTGCCCACGTTCGCCCATTCGCGCGTGAACCGCCATCCAATTCGCTCTTGGCGCAGGTGTCGTGCCCAAGCGACCGAAGAACCACTTGTTTTCCGGACAACTCCGATGGCGCACAGAGGGTTGCCCTATCGGTGTCTCTTGGCCCGAGTGCCGAACTCGTCAAGAACCCGCACGACATCCTTCGCCAGCCAAATGCGGTTGCGTCTTCCGCTCGAGATTTGGGTCAAGATGCCGGCATCGACAAGGCGGTTGATAGCGACCTGGGCGTTGACGGTTGAAATACCAAGTTCAGTTGCAGCGGCGGCGCTGTCAATGACTGGCTGGCGAAGGAGGATACTCACGAGCCGGTGGGCCGCGGAGTCTCGTCTTGCCCTAACACGGTCGCGCCACTCAAGCTGGACGGTTTCCAGGTCGCCGACGAGGATGCGACCGTTGTGAACTGCCGCGAACGATGCCTCAGCGATGGCGCGGACTATCGGTGCGGTGTCCCCGGATCGGTAAGCTCCGAGCGCATCGAAATAACGACCCGTGTTGTGGAGCAAACCCGCGGAGACTGGAACGGTGACATTGCGCGTTAGCTGTCCTCCACGCAGCATCGCCTGGATAAGTGCTCGACCGGCTCTGCCATTGCCATCGGGGAATGGATGGATCGTTTCGAATTGGGCGTGGGCAATCGCGGTCTGAACAAGAAGAGGTAGGTCGACGCGATTGGCAAAGGTGACAAGATCGTCCATGAGTGCGGTGACTCGCTCGTGATGGGGCGGGACGAACTGTGCGGTATGGGGTCCGAGGATCCCTCCTCCGATCCACACTTGCCGATCGCGCCAATGGCCGACGATGTCGGGGCTGCTTTGCTCCAGTAGGGCGCGGTGCATTTCCAGGATGGCGTGGCCATCAATGGAATCGGACAGTGCGAGAGCTGCCTGCATGGCCCTGACGTTGCCCACGATCAGCTGCGCATTCTTCGAGGCATGCGCACCGAGCTCCGCCAAGGCGATCTGTCGGGCGCCGCTGGTAAGGTTCTCAATCTCTGAGCTGGAGGCACTTTCGGTGCGCAAGAGAATGGCTGCGAAGGGTGCTGCAATGTGCCCCACTTCGGCATCGAAGCGGGCAAGTTCACTGGCTGCTTCTTCGGTCAGTGCTTGCAGTTCGCCATCGATATGGATTTCCAGACCGGAAATGCATGGGGGCACCGCCGCCAGATAAGGTCCGGAAGCCCGGCGTCTTTGCGTGCGTGAGCCACACTTGTCTTGCATGTTGTGCCAGGGCCGCTCTTCATAGCTGAGTGATGGCCAGGCCACGTTCTGCTCAAACATTGACATGACTCAATCATACCAATGCTTAATTAATTAAGCATTGGTATGTGTCGTTGCAATTCTGATTTGCTTCACGCGACGCCGCCCGGCGGCCGAGTACGGTTTCCCAGGTCCCGCAGACCGTTCCCCTTATGAGACTGCAAAACCAATCCCCAGCCGGCAAGTTCGAGTCTTGCTGCCAACAGCAGTCAGGTCGTCGACTGGTGACGCGCTGATGAATCGAATTCCGGATCAGTGACACATGGCTTCGGGGCCTACTGTGACGCCCGGCTCGTGATGTGCCCGGTGTCGGTGCCCGGGGGTAGCCTAGAAGCGTGGCCTTGGACTTTACTGCAATCGATTTTGAAACCGCCAACGGATTTAGGGGATCTCCCTGTTCCGTCGGTTTGACGAAGGTTCGTGGCGGGGTGATCGTCGATGAGGGGTACTGGCTCATGCGCCCGCCCGAGGGGCACGACCACTTCGATTCGCGCAACATCACCATCCACGGCATCACGCCCGACGACGTCGCCGCTTCGCCCCGCTTTGCGCAGGTGTTTCCCGAGGTGCACGCATTCATCGGTGCAGATGCCCTCGTGGCCCACAATGCCGCCTTCGACATCGGCGTGATCCGCTCGGCCTCCGAGGTGTCGGGCCTGCCCGCCCCCGCCTTTGACTACGCCTGCACTGTGGTCTTGTCGCGCAAGAATTATTCGCTGCCGTCGTACTCGCTGCCGTTTGTGGCCGAGGCTGCCGGCGTGCCGTTGCTGAACCACCACGACGCCACCGAGGACGCCCGCGCCTGCGCCGGGATCATGGTCGACATTGCCGCCAAGCACGGGGCTGCTTCCGTCCGGGACGTCTTCGCCGCGATGAAGCTGGCCATGCCGCACATCGACTCCTACGACCCTGCCACCGACGACATGTCAAAGGCCACGCGCTCGGCGCTGGAAAAGATGGCTGAACTGAAAGCCGGGCTGGCCAACGGCACGGCCCGGGCCGGACGTTCCAGCTGGTCAACGGAAGGGCCCAACCCCGTACCGAACCCGCACGCCGACATGACCCACCCGCTGTACGGGCAGACGCTGGTGTTCACCGGTGACATCGGCCTGGGCCGGCCCGAGGCGAAGGTCAGGGCCGCCGGCTACGGGGCGCAGTGCGCCAGCAGTGTGACACTGAAAACGACCGTGCTCGTGGTGGGCAGCGGCTTCACCGCAACAGACCTGCGCAGCGGCAGGCTCACCTCCAAGGCTGCTCGGGTGCTTGAACTGCAGCGCCGCGGCCAAGGCATCGAGGTGCTCTCCGAGGGCGAGTTCATGCAGATGATCGGCTAGGACGCCGAATCACAGCATCCGCCGGCGGGGGCTGGCGGTGCTCGCCGGGCGTGCCTAGGATACTGGCATGGCCCATCCGAAAATGTACTCCGATGATGATCCGCTCCTGCTCCGGCTGCGGCAGTTGTGCCTGGCCTTCCCCGATTCCACCGAGAAGGAAACGTTTGGCCGGCCAACCTTCCGATGCGGCAAGATCTTCGCCTATTACGGCCAGGGTCAATCCGGGCTCCCCAGACCAGCCTCCGTTCAGGTGCTCCCTGACGCCGCTGAGCGGGAAGCCTTGCTGGGGGATGCACGTTTTTATGTGCCCTCCTATAGTGGCCCATACGGCTGGGTGGGCCTTGACCTGGCCATGGCAGCGCCAGACTGGCAGGAAATTGCGGAGCTGCTCGACAGTTCCTACCGCAGGATTGCGCCGCCGCGCTGCGTTGTCATGCTGGACCGGGACGGTTCGCCCGCAGACCGCAAGGTTTGACCAGCTCGCAGTGTCCCCTGCGAGCAGGCCTGTTGTGTCATGCTGCGCAACAATCCTAGGGAAGAGGCGGCCCGGAGTCCTAGTGTGGGCCCATGACCCAACTTTCCAGCAGCCGCCCCGTCGCCGAATTCATCAAGGCGCCGCAGGCAAGCCGGCTGAGTCGGTTCTTTGCCTTCCCCAACCCTGTCAACGACCACGCCGCCCGGTTCACAGCGGGCATTGTTGTGCTGTTGGCGCTGGTTGCCATCGTCGCCCAACAACCGTGGCTGGTGGGCGTCATCGCCGCCGGTTTTGTGCTGCGCCTGGCGTTTGGTCCGCGTATTTCCCCGGCGGCGCTGTTGTCGGTGAAGTTCCTTGCCCCGCTTGCTGGGGAACCCAAGCTCGTCCCGGGACCGCCCAAGCGTTTCGCCCAGGGCATCGGGGCTGTCCTGTCCACGGCCGCGTTTGTTTTGCTCCTGGCCGGGGCGTCATTGGCCGGCTGGACACTGGTTTTGGTGCTGGTCTTGGCGGCCTCGTTGGAAGCCTTTATCGGCTTGTGCCTTGGCTGCGTGATCTTTGGGTTTCTGATGCGCCGCGGCATCATTCCCGCGGACATCTGCCAGGAATGCGCGAACTTCAGCGTCCCCATAAAATAGGCGGCACCGGAACGGCTTGGTTGGTCGACCCCAGGAGGGCTCCGGTCGTTGGGTTCGATTTACCCCACCGCAACACGAGAATCGTGCCGTGTCTGGCGCCATTTCTCCCCGAAATCCGGCATGGTGAACGCAACGATGTTACGGTCACCAGGATCAGCTGGAACCGTACGCCAGACGCCTTTCGTTGTTTTGACAACTTCCAACAGTGGTCGTGGAAATCTGTTGAATCCGATGCTACTTTTTGACAGCAGCTTCAACTGGGCTGCGATTCACGGGAATGATGGCAAATATTCTGCCATGGGCGCTTACAGGTGCAAGGTTGCGATGGAGACTTCCTCCTGCATCTCTCCGTGCACGCTCGTCTCACATGACACAACCGTGAATATTCCGTCCAATGATTTCTCGTGGGGCTGTGTCTAGAATCAATATTTCTCGAAATGGTGTCGTTACCGCCACTATCCTTGCTGCCCTTCTGAGCGCAGGTTGTACGGGAACAGTGGGTGGCGCCGACACGCACCGGTCCCCAACCCCAAGCGAATCCGAAATGGCGGATCTCAAAGCGACGGTGCAGTCCGAATTAGGGTCGACAACAAAGCTGGGCCTCGCAGGAGTTGGAAATTACCGCAAGATCGGGTTTACAAACACCCCCATGTTGAACGGGGCACCTGACGAAGTCAGGCTCATCGTTGCCTGCAACGGTGGTGGTGAGTCGACGGTTCAAGCCGGTTCAGACAAGACGTCCGTTGCCTGTGATTCCGTTGCCCACGTCATCGAAAAGGTTCAGTCAAAATCTCTGACCATTGCCGTTCCTGCGGATCGAGCAAGCCAGGGGAGTGTCTACATCGTCGTAGATAAACCCTAAGGCTTGCTCGGCCTCCGGCAGCCGAGCTGCATCGCACGATCCCGGCTTGAGATCCCCGGTCCAACGCCGTCCGGAGGAACTGGCCCTGCCGTCCGAGATTGTAACGGTGTCGTCAACGAGCGTCCGGGGCTATTCGCCCGTGGTGAGCTTGATGAATTCCGCACCGAGGTGGCGGATCAGCTGGGGTGCCTCGCACAGCGTGAGCCATGACGGCGGCAGGGCGGTCTCGCCGTAAAGTGCGCCAAGGATGTTCCCGGCGATCGCGGCGGTTGAGTCGCTGTCGCCGCTGTGGTTGGTGGCCAGCCGAATGGCTGCCAGGAAGTGGTCGACCGGCGAGGACGCCTCACCGGAGGTGGCCAGCACGCAGTACAAGGCAACGCCCAACGCCTCTTCGGCAACCCAGCCCAGCCCCAGCGCATCGGTGAGGGCATCGACTGACAGGGGTTCGCCGTCGTGCGTGGCCAGCGGGGACTTCGACAGCGTGAGCGCCGACTCCAGCCGGTCGAGCAACTCGGCGTCGGCGGCAGGCTCGGTGGCGGCACGGTCCCTTGCGGATTCGGCGGCGGCCTGCAGAGGCAGCCCGCCCATGACCAGCTGGTGGATCAGCCAGCTGAACGCGGCAGCCGATTGGCGTGCCGAGGGGTGGCCGTGGGTCAGCGATGCGGCGTCGGAACTGATCTTGTACACGGTTTCAGCCTCGACGTTGGGCAGCAGTCCGTAGGGGGCCGAACGCATCACGGTGCCGCAGCCCTTTGACTCCGGGTTGACCGGGCGGGCAATGGTGCCCATCTCGCCCGTGGCCAGCCCCGTGACGCAGGCGTTGCCCGGGTGGCGCTGGTGGTGGAGGACGCTCTGGCCGTCAATCCAACGCGGCGACTGCTGCGGGGCGTGTTCGGCGGTGGCAATGCCCTGGGTTTTCAGCCAGCGCAGGTAGGCGAGCCACTGGCAGGCGTTGATGTCGGCGCCAACGCCGTTGTTGGCCCACTCCAACACGTCCAGCAGGCCGTCAAGGGTGTACAGGGTCATCTGGGTGTCGTCGGAAAAGTGTGGCGGGGCGGCTGCCTGCGACAGGTCCACCAGCAGCGACGGGCCGAATTTGGCGGCAATGTCGGCGAGCGAATCAAACTCCACCAAATAACCGAACGCGTCACCCAGGGCGCCGCCCATGAGAGTCCCCTGGACACGGGTGGCAAAATCGGCCGGCGGAGCGTTGACGGGCCCTGGTGCAATAGTCATGTACTCCAATTTACCGCCAAAGCCTGATCCGGGGGTGACCGCGGCGCCCAGTAGACTCGAGGCTGGACAACCACCCCTGATTGATGAGGAGACCCATGCGGGAACCAGCTTGGCGACGGACGGGAAAGACCCCCGACTACAGATTTTCGCTGGCCAATGAGCGCACATTTTTAGCCTGGGTACGCACCGCGCTGGCGTTGTTGGCGGGCGCCGTGGCCATCGACCAGCTTGCACCGGAGATCGCTCCTCCGCTGGTCCGCATCATCCTGTGCATGATTTTGGCCATGATCGGTGCCGTGCTGGCCATCGTCAGCTATCGGCGGTGGGCCCATCAGGAGCAGGCCATGCGCAACGACCAGGAACTGCCGCACTCCTGGCTCATGCTGGGCATGACAGTTGTTGTTTCGCTGGCCGCCATAGTCTTTGCCGTGCTGATTTTGGTCCGGCCGTAACATGACCGCCGCACTGCCCGCCGGCCAATCCGACGCCGGCCTGTCCGACGACGGCCCGAAGGGTCCCGGTCCCAGGCATCCCGCCGCCGACCCCGGCCTGCAGCCCGAACGCACGGCCCTGTCCTGGCGCCGGACCATCATGAGCGCCGTCATCGCCACCATTTTCATCTGGCGTGGCTGGTTGGAGGCGCTGACCGGCGCAAACGCGGACCAAGGCCCCAGCGACGCCGCCGGCGCGGGTCTTTTTGCCGCAGGCCATTCGGCCCAGGTTGTGGGGCTGGGCGTGTGCGTCATGGTCGCCTGCCTCACGACGGTCGTCCTCGTGCTGTGCGCCGTGAGCCGGATCCGCATGCTCCACGCCGGTGTTGGCGTGCTTGAAAGCAGCGAGCACATCGCTGCTCCGGCTCTTATGTTACGTACAGCCTCGGCCGCTATAGTTGCTCTGGCTGCGGCCACGGTGACTGCGTTGGCGTTGGGGGTCTAGCCCCAGCCACGCCCGCCGGCAACAGCCAAAGCT
Source organism: Specibacter sp. AOP5-B1-6 (assembly GCF_052376555.1). Lineage (NCBI taxonomy): Bacteria > Bacillati > Actinomycetota > Actinomycetes > Micrococcales > Micrococcaceae > Specibacter > Specibacter sp. AOP5-B1-6. The sequence continues at coordinate 54,550 of NZ_JBQSVT010000009.1, read as the reverse complement.
TTGTTCTCGTCTCCAACCGAAGGATCTTCACACCATGACTACATCCGGAACGGCCACGGCCCCGGTGCATGCCTACTCACTCAGTACCCGTACTGCCATTGAGGGGCTGGGCAGCTTTTTCATCGTGTTTGCCGGGCTGGGCACGGCGCTTTTCAGTTCCGGCGGCACCGGGACCACGGTGGGGTTCGCGTACGGCCTGGCCATGGTGGCAGCGATCATTTCCTTCGGCCACATCTCCAACGGCTACTTCAACCCGGCGTTTTCGCTGGGCATGGCCGTGGCGGGCCGGCTGAAGTTCTCAGCCATGGTTCTCTACGTGGTGGCCCAGACCGTCGGTGCCCTGTTGGCATCGGCGATTTGGCTGGCGCTGATGAAGGTCATGCCCGCTGGCGCCACGCCTGAAACCCCCGCACTGTTTGGTGCCCTGGCCAACGGCTTTGACGCCCATTCCCCCTCGCAAGTCCCCATGATTGGGGTCCTGATTGTGGAAATTGTTGCTGTCGCCCTGCTCACGGCCATGGTCCTGGGCGTAACCTCCGCCCGGAACAAGACGGCCCTGGGCCCGGTTGCGATTGGTCTGGCATTTGCCGTGGCTGTTGGCATCACGATGCCCCTGACCAACGGTTCCCTGAACCCGGCCCGCGCCACCTCCGTGGTGTTCCTGGCCGACTCCTGGGCGCTCGGCCAGCTCTGGCTGTTCTGGCTGGCCCCGCTGTTTGGTGCAGCCCTGGCCGCCGCCATCTACCGCTCCTTCGCACCGTCCAAGCCCCTGGCCGCTGAGGACCTGACGGACGAGTCCCTGACGGACGACGCCGATGCCTCCCACGTGGCCACCGGCACCTCCGTTTCCTCCGCGGCTTCGGTGACGGACGACGCTGTGGTGACGGACGACGCTGTGGACGCCGATGAGGCACCCGCCGCGGCGGTCCCGTCGTCGGCCAAGAAGAGCGGCACTGACAGTGTCAAGGACAGCGGCTCTGCCGCCGGTGCCGCAGGGAAGCGGGCAGCCAGCCAGGCTGACGACGCCCAGGCGTTCTTCGACGCACCGAAGAAGTAAGCAGGAACCCATAGGGGCTGCGCAGCAGCTTGTCGACTGATATCCGGGTCGGTGGGAAACGGCGGGAATCACAAGAAATTGTTGATTCCCGCCGTTTTTGTTCCCAAGTGTTCAGGTCCGCAAATGAGGGTGCAGCCAACCTTCGCCGACTGCTGCACAACCGCGGCAGCCGGGTGCTGTTTGCCGCTAAAGTTGAACCATGCTGATCTTCTCCCTCCTCTTACTTGCTGCCTGCTCGCTGGGGATTGCCGCGCTCAACCATGCCTGTGCAGTCGGGAAGATCAAAAAGAACCCGCTGGTGGGCATCCGTACAGCCAAGACGATGGTCAGTGAAATCACCTGGCAGGCCGGGCATGCAGCTGCTGTCCAGCCGATGTGGGTCAGTGGCATTGCCGCAGCGGCCATTTCCCTGGCGGGGCTGCTCTTCCTGGATTCCCCCAACACCCAGATCGTCATGGTGTTCCTGGCGTGCGCACTGCTGGTGACGGCCGTCATTTACGGGGCAAAGCTTGCCAACACCGCCGCCGTTGAAGCGCTGGCAAATGAAAACCCACGACGCTAGACCGGTGCCCGGCATTGCCACGGCGGGGATCAAAGCTGGAATGTCAGTGGCCTCCGCTAGCGTGGAGGCATGAAGCTACTTCACACCTCAGACTGGCACTTGGGCAGGTCGTTCCACGGCGTCGGCACACTGGCCGCCCAGCGGCGCTTCGCCGACCAACTTCTTGACACCGTCACGGCGGAAAACGTTGACGTGGTCCTGGTTGCCGGGGACGTGTACGACCGTGCACTGCCCAGTGTTGATGTGGTGAACCTCTTTGATGACATTCTGGCCCGGCTCAACGCTGCGGGGGTCCAAGTGGTGGTCACCAGCGGCAATCACGATTCCGCCACCAGGCTTGGATTTGGCGGTCGGCTGCTTGAACGTGCTGGGGTGCACCTGCGCACCCGCCTGGCAGACCTGGCAACTCCTGTGCTGCTGCCGCTCACGGACGCCAACACCGGCACCGGTTCGGCAAAAAACGACGGCGGACAGGTGGCCATATACGGTATTCCGTTCCTGGAACCACGCCTGGTCGCCGAGGAACTGGGCGTCGAGAACGGGACGCACTTCAGCGTCACCGAAGCAGCCGTACAGCTCATTTCCGCAGACCTTGCCACGCGGGCGCCCGGCACCGCGTCGGTGGTGCTGGCCCACACCTTTGCCAGTGGTGGCATCACGTCCGCCAGCGAACGGGAATTGTCGGTCGGGGGAGTTGGCGCCGTCCCGCTGGACCTCTTTGACCCCTTCACCTACACGGCCCTTGGCCACCTGCACGGGCCACAGCGGCTGAGCGATACCGTCCGTTACTCCGGCTCCCCGCTGCCGTATTCCTTCTCGGAGGCCCGGCACAACAAGGGTGCATGGCTGCTGGAGATCACTCCGGACGGGCTGGGCGCCGTCACGAAAGTCGACTGGGCCCCCGAACGTGCCCTGAGCATCCTGAGCGGAAAAATCGACGACCTCATGACAGCCGCGCAATGGTCTGCCGCCGAGGAGGACTACTGCCAAATCACCCTCACGGACAACGACCGTCCGGAACTGGCCATGGACCGCCTGCGCATCCGCTTCCCGCACACCCTTGTGTTGATGTTTGAGCCCGAGACGGCCCGCACGGCGGACAAGCAAAGCTACGGGGACCGCATTGCCAAGGCCGCGGACGAACTGGAGCTGTGCTGCGGGTTCCTTGACCATGTGCGCCACCGCGGCGCCAGCGACGACGAACAACAGGTTTTGCGTGCAGCCCTGGCAGGCGTGCGGGAACAGGAGGCGGCACTGTGAGGATCCACCATTTGGAAGTCCAGGCCTTCGGCCCCTTTGCCGGCCGGGAAACCGTTGACTTTGACGCGTTGGGCGCGCAAGGACTCTTTCTGCTCAATGGTTCAACCGGAGCAGGCAAGACCAGTGTCCTTGACGCCATTGCCTATGCCCTCTACGGGCGTGTCCCGGGTGCGCGGCAGGGCGCCCAGAACCAGCTGCGCAGCCATCACGCGGCCGAAGGTGTCGGCCCCGAGGTTTTGTGCGAGTTCAGCGCAGGCGGGCGGCGCCTTGAAGTGCGGCGCAGTCCCGAATGGATGCGCCCGGTCAAGCGCGGCACGGGCACAACGCGCGAGCAGGCCAGCACGCAGCTGCGTGAAATGACAGCAGCGGGCTGGGAGGTGAAGTCAACCCGAAATGACGAGGCGGCAGCCGAGATCCAGGAACTCTTGGGCATGAGCATGGCCCAATTCACCAAGGTCGTGTTGTTGGCCCAGGGTGATTTTGCGGCATTCCTGCGGGCCAGTGCGGAGGAACGGCAGGTGCTGCTGCAGAAACTTTTTGGCACGGACATTTACAAGGACCTGGAAATCCGCCTGGCCACCGACTCAAAGACTGCCCAGGCAGCCGTTGCTGCCGGAATCGGAGAGCTGGCGGCCACCGAGCAGCTCGCCCGCAGCCAGGCAGCACCGGTTCTGGCCGCCGACGCAAAACTGCAGGCCGAGGCCGGGCTGCAGGCGGAGGAAGCCTCCGGTGTTGTGAGCGAGGTTGCCGGCGAGACGGCGGATCCGGCAGGCAACGAGCCGGAGGGCGCCGGCCCGGTCGGCATCGGCGAGTTGCAGGGAACGGATCTTTTTGACGCACTCAACGAGGGGCTGGCCCGCGCCGTCGAACGTGCCACGCAGCGGGACGGACAGTTCCAGGCACAGTCCGATGCGCTGGCCGATGCCGTGAAGGAAGCGGAAGGCCGCAGCAGCCGCCACAAAGCCCTTGCCGCGGCGGCAGCGGAACGGGACAGGCTGGCAGGGCTGGCGGAACAAGCACAGCAGTGGCGCCACCGGCAGGAACAACATCACGAAGCCCAGGTGCTGGCAGCAGTGGTGGCTGCAGCCGTCAAGGCCACCAGGGAAAGCGAACAGGCGCAGTCGAGTGCTGCGGCGGCTGCGGCGGCCTTTGACGCCAATGACATCGCCGCCGCGCTGCTCGGGAAACCGGCGGCAGAGGCCGGAGCCGCGGACCTGGAAAGACTCGACCGCGAGCTGACAACCCGGCTCGCCGCCGTCGACGGGGCGCTGCCGGACGAAGCCCGGCTCGGCCAAAAAACGGCCGTCCTGGCAAAAAACGAAAAGGCGTTGACGCTCGCACTCAAGCAGCAGGAACAACAATCCGCCGCTGTTGCCGCGGACAAGACCCGCCTGGCCGAGGTGCAGGAGCTCCAGGAAACGCTTCGCCGGGGCGCCCAAAACGTCGACCACACGGCCACAGGAGCCGAGCAGGCGGCACTTCTGGTCACAGCCATCGAGGAGCACCAGGGCCAGAGCCGCACGGTGGATGAGCTTGCCGCGGCCGAGTCGGGCACCCGGGAGCATGCCCTGGATGCCAGGGAAAGCTGGCTGGAGGCCTTCAACCGCAGGCTCAGCGAGGCCGCCGGGGAACTGGCCGCCAACCTCGTCGACGGCGAGCCCTGCCAGGTGTGCGGCAGCACCGTCCATCCGGCACCCTCGCCGCTGGCCGGCTCCGGGGCCGATCTGGTGCGGGCTGAGAAGGCGGCCAAGAAAGCCTTCGACAACGCCGACGCGCTCGCCAACACGGCGCGCACGAAACTCTCCGACGCCAAAAACATCCTCGCGGTCCTGGCCGGGCGCGGAGGCGGGGGCGGGCTGCAGGAGGCGCGGGACGACGTCGAGCTGAAGAAGCTTGCGCACAGCCAGGCCGTCGAGGCAGCCGCCAAGCTCGCAGCGCTGACCGCCGAAGCCGCGTCACTTCAAGCGCGCATGGGCCAGGCCCAGGCGGAGGTGCTTGCGGCCACCGGACAGGCTGCCTCGCTGGAAGCCGGCAATGCCGCGCTGGTGCAGGAGCTTGCGCTGCTGGGGGAGCATCTCAGAGTTGCCCGCGACGGTTTTGATTCGCTGGCGGAACGTCGCGCGGCGTTGGCCGGCGCCCAATTGCCAGGGGAGGAACTCCTGCACGCCGTGCGGCGGCGGGCCACCGCGGCCGCTGCCAAGGACGAAACCGGGACTGCGCTGGAGCGGGCGCTCGCGGACTCGGTGTTTGCCGACGTCGACCTTGTGCAGGCGGCGCTGTTGGCCCCCGCGGCTGCAGCCGCCCTGGACAAGGACCTCAAGGACCATGCCAGGGCGCTCGCCGTGAACGCCGACAGGCTTGCTGCACCCGATGCCGTCGCCGCCCAGGCCGAAGTGGATGCCAACATTGGCGCGCCCACCGCAGACATTCTGGTGTCGCTGGCGCAGGAGGCACGGCAGGCGTCGGCGCAGGCCCGTGCCGGCGCGTTGGCGCTGGGGCTGGCGCGGTCGGCTGCGGAACAGCTCGGCACAACCGGGGCGGCCTTCACGGCCCTGGACCAGAGGGTTGCCCCCCTGCGTGACAAGGCCCGGTTGTTGGCCGGACTGGCTGAGGCTGTGCGTGGCGGCGGGGACAACAAATACAAGATGACGCTGACAAGCTACGTTTTGGCCGCGCGCCTGGAGCAGGTGGCCGAGGCGGCCTCGGTGCGCCTGGCGACCATGAGTGATGCCCGCTACACGCTGCGGCACAGCGATGCGAAGTCCGGGAACAGGAAGTCCGGGCTCGGATTGGAGGTCGTGGACCAGTGGACCGGCATCAGCCGGGACACGGCGACCCTGTCCGGCGGGGAGTCGTTCATGGCGTCGCTGTCATTGGCGTTGGGGCTTTCGGACGTTGTGCAATATGAGTCCGGAGGCCTTGACATTGAAACGCTCTTCGTCGACGAAGGCTTTGGCAGTCTCGACGAACAATCACTGGAACAAGTCATGGACGCACTTGAGGGACTGCGCGACGGCGGACGGATGGTCGGGCTGGTCAGCCACGTCGCCGAGATGAAGCAGCGCATACCCCTGCACCTGCATGTGCACAAGGGCCGCAACGGCTCCACCCTGGAGCTGAGGATGGCGGGCGCCGCGGCGCCATAGACGGGTAGACTTGGCGGGTCTGTGAGTCAGGTGAGCCGGTGTTTGAAACCGGTACGGTCCACGGCAAAAGATGTGAAAGTAGTTGAGTTCCTCGACCTCCCCCGAAGCCCCCGCAACCGCCGCCCCTGCCGTCAAGGGCGGCCGTTATTCCGTCCTGCCCAGACTTGCCGGAAGAAGCTACATTCCCCTTGGACTCTTTGCCCGTGTTCCGCTGGCGATGCTGACCATCGGGGTGCTGACGATGGTCACCCATGTCAGCAACTCGTACGCCATCGGCGGGTTCGCGGCCGGCAGCATTGGCCTGGGTGCGGCCGTGGGCGCCCCGGTGGTGGGCTATTTGGCCGACCGGCTGGGTCAGCGGCGGGTGCTGCTCGTTGCCGCCGTCGTGAATTTCATCCTTGTCACGGCCGTCGTCTTGCTGGCGCACTGGCTGCTGCCGGACAACGGTGCCCAGCTCACTGACGGGGCCACGCTGGTCGTGCTCCTGACGGCCCTGGTGGCGGGCGGCACCTCGCCCCAGGTCGGCCCGCTGTCCCGTGTTCGCTGGATGGCGATGAGCAAGCAGCTTCCCGTGAAGCAGCGGGGGCCCATGGTTGACACGGCACTGTCGCTGGAAGGCACCGCCGATGAGGTGACTTTTGTGCTGGGGCCGGCCCTTGTTGGCCTGCTGGCCTCGCTGGTGGCGCCGTGGCTGCCGCTGATTCTTGCCGCTGTCCTGACCGTGATCCTGGTGACCTTGTTTGCCCTGCACCCGACGGCGGAGTTGGTCAGTGCCAGCCCCGCACCCAACAGTGTGGTCGGCAATGCAGGCTATGTGACGGCGGAGAAGCCGAATTGGTTTCTCGTGGCGGTGCCTGTGGCTGCGATGCTGTGCATGGGCACCTTCTTCGGCTCGGCGCAGACGTCACTGACGGCGTTTACCGGGGTTCACGGTTCGGTCGACCAGGCCGGGCTCATGTATGCGATCATGGGGGCCAGCTCGGCGCTGACTGCCCTGTCGGTTGCCTACTGGCCGGTGAAGTTCAGCTACGCGTGGCGTTGGGTGCTGGCCTCGGGCCTCATGGCGGCGGGGACCATGGCCTTCCTGGTGCCGGCCTCCCTGGGCCAGATGGCGTGGGTGCTGCTGTTGGTGGGGCTCCCCGTGGGACCGACCATGGTGACGATCTTCAGCGTTGGCAGCGTCGTGGCACCGCCGCAGTGGATGGGCACCGTCATGACGGCCCTGGCCAGCGGCATTGTGGCGGGCACGGCCTTGGGTTCTGCATTGTCGGGGTCGCTGGCGCAAAGTGTTGGCTACGAAGCGGCGTTCCTGGTGCCGATTGGGGCCGCCACCACGTTGTTCCTGCTCGGCCTCGTGGCTGCCGTGGTGTTGCCCCGGAGGCTCACGTCAGGAAACTGATGGCCGCTTCCTTGAACTCGCGTGAAGTCACGGTGTTGTTGTGGGTGCGCCCGGCGATGACAAGCTGCTGCGCGTCCGGGCTGAGCTCGGCAAGCCGGCTCATGCTGCGGGCCCGTTCGTCGAGACCTCCGGCGACCAGCAGGATCGGCATGCGCGGCACTGCATCCGTGGGATCGAAGGGCTCCATTTTCACGGCCTGAATAAGTGCCAGCAGCGCGAAGATGTCGTTCGATGGGATCACCTGGGCCATGTTCAGCAGCCAGGCTGTCGAGTCGTCGGCGATGGGCGTGCCGTCGTTGAGGAAGTCCTGGGCGGCCTTGAGGTCAAAGTCGGCCAGGGGGTCTTCGGGATTGGGCCCGCCCAACACCATTTTTCGCACGAGCTCGGCCTGCGTGGCACCAAATTCCCAGGCCAGGCGGGCACCGAGCGAATAGCCGATGAGGTCGACGCCGCTGGCCGGGTCGTCGTTGCTGAGCGGCTGGACCCCCTGGTCGGCGAGGATTTGCAGCAGGTCGGCCCGGATCTTGCCTGGCGTGTAGGAATCAAGGTCGTAGGGTGCCAGGCTGTGCCCGTGCCCGGGCAGGTCAACACTGATGACACGGCGCCCGGCCCGGGTCAGTGCCGTGACCCAACCTGTCTTGACCCAGTTCAGATCCACGGAGGAAGCAAAGCCGTGGATCAAAAAAACCGGGGGGAGTGGAACAGGGGTTGCAGGCTCAAAGACCACGACATGAAGTCCTGCGGAGGCGCCTTCAGTGTTGTGGGGAGCCAGCGCTGCCGTGTGCTTGCCGGGGGAAACCATGGCCAACCTTTCCCGCGGAGGCCAGTGCCGCCGTCGTGCTTCAACCATAGCGAATCCGGACCCGTGCGAAAACTACGCCCCTAGTTCAGAGCCCGGGCGCGCCGTTGGGCCTGCCATTGCCCGGCCCTGCTGAGAATCGCGATGCCGGCAACCAGGCCAAAGGTGCTCAGGAGCTGGCTGCGGCTGACAGGGTCGGAGAAGCCGATCACGAAAATGGCGGCCAGGAGCGCCAAGCCCGCAAGCGTCAGCACGGGGAAACCGCGCATGCGCAGGGGAAGCGCCGTCCCGTCCCTGTCGGCGCGGCGGCGCAGGATGAATTGCGACAGCAGCGCTGAGCCCCAGACGACCAGGCAGGTGGAACCCACCAGATTCAGCAGGGCATTGAGGACGACGCCGGGATACAGGAAATCCAGGAGCACCGTGACGAAGCCAAACGCCACCGAAACGGCGACGGCGGCAACCGGGACGAAGCGCTTGTTGGTGCGGGCAAAAAGTTGTGGCGCTTCGCCGCGTTCGGCCAGCGAGTGGATCATGCGGGAGGCACCGTACAAGTTGGCGTTCAAAGCCGACAGCAGGGCGGCAACCGCAACCAGGGTGATGGCCGTGCCCGCCCAGGGGAGTCCGGCGACGTTCAAAACACCGGCAAAGGGCGAGGAAAGCGCCTCCGAGGTCCACGGCAGGACGGCTGCAATGACGAAGATGGAGCCTACATAAAACACCAGGATGCGCCACACCACCGTGCGCACCGCCACGGCCACACTGCGTGCGGGGGTGGACGTTTCGGCGGCGGCCACAGCCACAATTTCTGTGCCGCCAAAGGCGAAGATCACCACAAACAAGGCCGTGGTGATGCCTGCCATGCCCGCAGGGGCAAAGCCGCCGTGATCGGTGAAATTGCTCAACCCCGGTGAAGTGGCGCCGGGAACCCAGCCCAGCAGCAGGGCCGCCCCAAAGGCCAGGAACAGTACGATGGCTGCGACCTTCAGGAGCGCAAACCAGAACTCGAACTCACCATAGTTCTTTACCGAGGTGAGGTTGATGGTTGTGAAGACCACCATGAAGATCAAGGTCAGCAGCCAGGAAGGCAGCACCGGCCAAATGGTGACAAGGAGCTGTGAGGCACCCAGTGCCTCGGCGGCAATCACCACCACCAGCTGCAGCCACCACAACCAGCCAACTGTGGATCCGGCGACCTTGCCCATGGCTTTTTCCGCGTAGACCGAGAAGGCGCCTGAGTTGGGATTGGCCGCGGCCATCTCACCCAGCGCCCACATGACCAGGATGATCAACGTGCCGGCGACCAGGTAGGAGATCAAAACAGCCGGCCCGGCCTGCATGATTCCTTCGCCCGAGCCAAGGAAGAGCCCGGCACCAATGGCACTGCCAAGCCCCATCATGGTCAGCTGGCGCTGCTTGAGCGAATTTCCCAGGCCGGTCGTGGCCGGCGCGGCAGTGGCAGCGGAAGTGCGGTTGTTCATGAAAGGGATGGCCTTCTTTAGCGGTGCCGGCCGAGTGCGGCCGAGGTGCGGGGAGCTGTGTTCCCCTCGAGAATTATCCCCCATGGGAATCCACAGCCAAATCCTGCCGCCGTTTGCCGGCCGGAAATGCCGGCGCCGGACGGTACCGGCACCAGCCGGGGTCGGCCGTCGCGAACTTCAGCACTCGTTGCCAGCCAGTGTCCAATGCGGCAGTGTGGGGTCATGTACTTCAAACACGGTGCGCGGCCGGCGGACATCCCCGCCCCTGCCACGCCCGACGAGGTGGCCGCCTCCTTTCCCGTCCCGTTGTTGGCTTTTGCCGGCCAAACCACGCTGGTGGAAGCTGCCGTCAGCCGCATGGGCGAAAGTTCAAACGGCGAGACAGTGATGGAAGCCGCCACCCTTTCCTATACGGTTTGGCGGAATCCGGCCAACCGGCACGACCCGGCCAACCTGCTGGAGCTGTCGGCGGAAATGCGGGCGCAGCTGGCTGTTGAACCGCCGTGGCCGCTGCCGGATTGGATGATCCAATGGCGGGAGACGATGCGTTATCCGCTGGCGTGGGATGCAGTGCGCACGACGTGGACAACCGCCGCGGTGCCCCGGCCGCGCCTTGCGACGCTGCTTGCCGAGCATGCCAACTACCTCTTGATGAACATGTTCCGGACTGAACGCATGGCTGCCGGGCCGCCGGGCCGCCCTGGACTTGGCGGCGAACTGTTCGACGGGGTGACACCGGGCAGTGCTGGATCGGGCAGGGTCATGGTCGACGGCGTGTCCGTCGCCGGGCTGATTCTCGATTCGGACAGGCACGTGTTCGGCGTCGGCGTTGATCTGGGGGACCGCTACCTCACGGCCGTGGTGTCCCGGGAATGGCTGCCGCTGCTACGGCTTGAATTCGCCACCAGGCACCGGCACCCGCGCGGCGCCGACCGGGAATAGGGCGCCGGCGGGCCGGCACCACGTGCGCCGGAGATTTGTTTCCCTGCACCCTTAAGCCGTAGAATCAGTTGTAGTCAAATTGACTCTAACTAGGGAAGCGGGTGCGGCATGGAGCAAACACGGTTCGTCAGCGCGGCAAACATCAGCGAGCGCTTGGCCCAGCCGCCGGCCCTGGCCATCTCCACGGTCATCTTTGCCCTCCGTCCCAGTGCGGACAGCGGCCGCGCCACTCTGTGGCTGCCGTTGGTGCGCCGAATCCGCGAACCGTTCCAGGACCAGTGGGCCCTGCCGGGCGGACCGTTGACGCAGGCGGATTCCCTGCTGGATGCTGCGGGCCGAAACCTTCACGACACCACCGGTCTGGCGCCAAGCTACCTGGAGCAGCTGTACGCATTTGGCGGGCTGCACCGCTCGCCCAGCCAGCGGGTGGTCTCGATTGTGTACTGGGCAATGGTCCAGTCCACCGAGGCCGAGCTGGCCCGGGAGTCGGAGAACGTGAAGTGGTTCCGTGCGGACGGACTGCAAACGCTGGCCTTTGACCACAATGAGATCGTCGACTACGCCCTGTGGCGGCTGCGCAACAAGATGGCCTACGGCTCCATTGCCCACCACCTGCTCGGCGAAAAGTTCACCCTGGCCCAGGTGCGCGGGGTGTACGAAGCGGTCCTGAACCGCAGTGTGGATCCCGCCAACTTCCGACGCCAGCTCAAGCAAACTGCCCACATTGAACCCACCGACGAGTTCCTGCAGGGTGGCAAGCACCGTCCGCCCCGCCTGTACCGCTACTCCGGGGACCCCGCCGCGGAACACGACGGCGGCCAGCCGAATCCCCAGCCGAATCCCCAGCCAAGCGAATAAACGCCCGCCCCGCCTGGCCGAACCCCCTCGCAGCCGAAGCGCCGCCACCTCCCACTGCCTCACACCTTGGAGCACACCATGTCATCCGTGAACACCACCATCCAGCTCATCACCCGCGAGCAGGCGGAGGCCGCCCGCCCTGCCGGGGTGCCCGGCCGGGCGCAGGAGAGCTGCGACGACGAGCTGGCCAAGGGGCCCTGGGAATTTGACCTGGCCGAGGCGCTCGCAGGCACCCCCGGTTATGGGCCGGGGGCCTCGGACGCGGACGTTGCCCCGGCCGCCACGCCCGTGCAGGGCCAGCTGCCGCAAGAGTACAAGGACGCCTCCGACGCCGAACTTGAGTCCCGCATTCTCGCCGCCAAGGCGGAACTTGGGGAACGCGTCGTCGTGCTGGGGCATTTCTACCAGCGCGACGAGGTGGTGCAGTTCGCCGACTTTGTGGGGGACTCCTTCCAGCTGGCCAATGCCGCCAGAACACGCGACAAGGCCGAGGCCATCGTCTTTTGCGGCGTGCACTTCATGGCGGAAACGGCGGACATGCTCTCCGGCGCCGCGCAGTCGGTCATCCTGCCCAACCTTGCCGCCGGCTGCTCCATGGCCGACATGGCCGACCTGCCCTCGGTGGAGGCCTGCTGGGCGGAGCTTGAGCAGCTGTACGGCACAGAGCCCGGCGCCGACGGCCGGGTTCCCGTCATTCCCGTCACCTACATGAATTCCTCGGCCGCGCTGAAGGCGTTTTGCGGCGAGCGCGGCGGCATCGTGTGCACGTCCTCCAATGCCTCCACGGTGCTGGAATGGGCGTATGAGCGTGGCCAGCGGGTGCTGTTCTTCCCCGACCAGCACCTGGGCCGGAACACTGCCAAGGCCATGGGCATCCCGATCGAGCAGATGCCGCTGTGGAATCCGCGCATGCCCCTGGGCGGCAACAGCGAACAGGTCATGCAGGACGCGAAGGTGGTGCTGTGGCAGGGATTCTGTTCGGTGCACAAGCGTTTCACGGTGGCCCAGATTGAGCAGGCACGGATGGACTTCCCCGGTGTGCGGGTGATCGTGCACCCGGAATGCCCCATGGAGGTGGTGGATGCGGCCGATGAGGCCGGCTCCACCGACTACATTCTCAAGGCCATCCAGGCCGCCCCCGACGGCACCACCTTTGCCATCGGCACCGAGATCAACATGGTGAACCGGCTTGCCGCCCAGTACCCGCAGCACACCATCTTCTGCCTCGACCCCGTCATCTGCCCCTGTTCAACCATGTACCGGATCCACCCGGGCTACCTGGCCTGGGTCCTGGAGGGGCTCGTTGCCGGGGAAGTCCACAACCAAATCACCGTCCCGGAGGCCACCGCCGACAACGCCCGCATCGCGCTGGAACGGATGCTCGCGGCCAAGCCGGCACCCAAGCAGGCGCAGCCGCCGAGCAGCCGTCCACTGAGCGCCGCACGCGCATGAGCAATTCGCATCTGGCGGTTGTGGGCAGCGGCATCGCCGGGCTCTATGGTGCGCTGCTCGCCGCCGAGGCCGGGGTTCGGGTCACGCTGTTGACCAAGGGCACCCTCGCGCAGAGCAACACGCACCAGGCGCAGGGCGGGATTTGCGCCGTGCTGGCCGAGGGTGAGGCGGCTCCCGGCGACTCGGTCGAGGCGCACATTGCCGACACCCTCAAGGCCGGCGCCGGCCAGTGCAATCCCGACGCCGTGCGCATCCTCTGCACGGAAGCCGCCGGCGACATTGCGGCCCTTGAGCGCTTCGGCGTCGCCTTTGACCGCGACGCCACCGGCAGAAAGTCCCTGGGTCTGGAAGGTGCGCACTCTGCCGCGCGGATTCTGCACGCCGGCGGGGACGCCACGGGCACCGTCATCGCCAACGGGCTCATCGCCGCCGTCCGCGATGCTGCCGAGCTGGGTCTCATCACACTGCTGGAGGGCTGCTTCGCCACGGAACTGCTGGCCGCTCCAAACACCCGGCGGCACGACGCCGGGACCCCGCCCCGCGCCGCCATCGCCGGCATGGCGTACCTGGACCTGCGCAACGAACGGCAGCTGCTGGACGCCGATGCGGTGCTGCTCGCAACGGGCGGCGCCGGGCAGCTGTTCGAATTCACCACCAACCCGCAGCTTGCCACGGGCGACGGCGTGGCCCTCGCCTGGCGTGCAGGGGCCGTACTGGCGGACTTGGAGTACTTCCAGTTCCACCCCACGGCGCTCGCCGCGGGCGACAACTTCCTCATCTCCGAGGCGGTCCGCGGAGCCGGCGCGGTGCTGCGCGACGCCAACGGGGAGGCGTTCATGCCCCGCTATCACCCGGAGGGCGACCTCGCCCCCCGCGACGTCGTCTCCCGCAGCATCGCCGCCCACCTGGCCGCCCTTGCCGCAGCAGCCACGGGCACGGGCGAACGGGCGGGCCGCCACCATGTCTTCCTGGACGCCACCGGCATCGAGACGGCCTACGGCCCCGGCTGCCTCGCCCGGCGCTTCCCCACGATCAACGCCACCACGGCGGCCCTCGGTTTCGACTGGCGCCGTGACTGGATCCCCGTGGCTCCGGCCGCACACTATTGGATGGGCGGAATTGCGACCGACCTCCTCGGCCGCACCTCCGTCCCCGGGCTCTATGCCGCCGGCGAGGCAGCCTGCACCGGCGTCCACGGCGCCAACCGGCTCGCTTCCAATTCGCTGCTCGAGGGCCTCGTCTTCAGCCGCCGCGCCGTCACGGCCTTCACGGCTGCTGCCAACGGTGGACGCACCTGGCCCGTGAGGTACGACGACGCCACCCGGCTTCCCAGTTTCCCGGCACCCCTGGCGGAGGAAGGGACAGAGACGGAGGCAGCCGCACTGTCCCGCACCGGGCTGCGCCACCTGATGGCTTTGCACACAGGGGTCGTCCGGGATGCTGCGGGCCTGAAGCTGGTGGCGGATGCGCTCGGCGCCTTGCACCGGGGTCCCAGCAGGCGGGCTCCCAGCAATCCAGCCACCCGGTACCCCGATCCCAACATCGCGTCGGGAGCAGGGCTGCGCCGCGAGCACGAAGACAACAATCTGCACCTTGTGGCGCAACTGCTGGTGAACGCCGCCCTGGCCAGGGAAAACTCCGTGGGTGCACACTTCCGCGCCGATTTCCCCCAAGGCCCGGACTTTCCCCAAGGCCCGGGCCTGCAGCAAACGCTGCACGTCCCCATGGCCGGCTCCGCCCGGGCGTCCAACCACTGGGTCAATCCCGTCCCTTTCCTGACCACCGCCGAACCCCAGCGTGAAAGTGAAACAGTATGAACGCCGTCGTACCTGTCCTGCAGGAAACCGCCCAAACTGTGCAGCAGCTCCCCGCTCTTCCCTGCGCCGCCATCGAGGACATTCTGCGACGTGCCTTTGCCGAGGACGCGCCGTACGGGGACATTACCTCGGCCACGCTGCTGCCCGCCGACGCCCGGGCCACGGCCTGGCTCGTGGCGCGTGAGGCCGGCATCTTCTCCGGCGGGGACGTGTTCCGGGCCGCCATGGTGATGCAGGACCCGGACGCGCGGGTGGAGCAGCTGGTGGCCGACGGCGCCACGTTTGCCAAGGGGGAGCAGCTGATGTCCGTGACCGGCCTGGCGCGCGGCGTGCTGACGGGGGAGCGGATCGCACTGAACCTGACGCAGCGCATGAGCGCCATCGCCACCCAGACCGCCGAATACGCCGCGCTCATTGCGGGCACAGGTGCGCGGGTGACCGACACACGCAAGACCACGCCCGGCCTGCGCATCCTGGAACGGTACGCGGTGCGCTGCGGGGGAGGGCACAACCACCGCTTCTCACTCTCGGACGCCGTGCTGGCCAAGGACAACCACCTGGCCGTGCTCACCGGCGGAGACACGGGAAAGCTGACCGCCGCGCTCGCAGGCGTCCGGGCCCAGCTGCCGCACACCGTGCTCTTTGAGGTTGAGGTTGATTCGCTGGAGCAGATTGAGCCCGTGCTGGCCGCCGGTGTGGACACCATCATGCTCGACAACTTCAGCAACGACGAGCTCGTGCAGGGCGTGGCGTTGGTCAATGGCCGGGCCCTGGTGGAGGCCAGCGGCAACGTCAACCTGTCCACGATCGCGGCCATCGCACGCACCGGCGTTGACATCATTTCCGTCGGCGCACTGACCCACAGCGTGCGCGCCCTGGACCTGGGCCTGGACATTGCCGTGGAGCTGGCGGGCTCCGCGGAGCTGCCATGATCTTCCTCGACGCGGCCGCCACCACGCCCGTCCGGCGCGAGGTCATCGAGGCGATGTTCCCGTTCCTGACCAACCAGTTCGGCAACCCTTCCAGCCACCACGAGCTGGGGGAGATGGCCGCCGCCGCCTTGGCCGGTGCCCGGGAAAAATGTGCGACGGCGTTGGGCGCCCATGCGGAAGAGCTCACGTTCACCTCCGGCGGCACCGAGGCAGACAACCTGGCCCTGAAAGGCATCGCGCTGGCCCGCCGGGCAGGCGATCCCCGGCTGAACAGGGTCCTCATCAGCGCCGTGGAGCATCCGGCAGTTGTTGAATCGGCCGACTATCTGCGCCGCATCCACGGCTTCGAAGTTGAGCTGGTTCCGGTCGACGCCTCTGGTGTGGTCGACGCGGAGGTGTTTGCCGGGATGCTGGCGGCTGGCCCGGCCGGCAGCGATGTTGCGGTGGCCTCCGTCATGTATGCCAACAACGAGGTGGGGACCGTCCAGGACCTTCCCGCACTGTCGGCCGCGGCAACAGCTGCGGGTGTGCCGCTGCACAGCGATGCCGTCCAGGCCGCTGGCTGGCTGCCGCTGGCAGTGCGTGAACTGGGCGTTACGGCGCTGAGCATTTCAGGACACAAAATTGGTGCACCCAAGGGCGTCGGGCTGCTGTACGTCAAGGGCGGCACCCTGTACGAGCCGTTGATCCACGGCGGCGGGCAGGAGCGCGGCAGCCGCTCAGGGACCGAAAATGTGGCGTTTGCCGTCGCCCTGGCCACAGCGTTGGAGATGGCTGAAGCGTCGCGGCCGGCCGTCGTCGAACGCGTCCTGGAACTGCGGGACGACTTTATTGAGCGGATCCTCCGGGAGCTTCCGGCGGCCGTGCTCACGGGGCACAGGACGCGGCGGCTGCCGAACGTGGCGTCATTTTGCTTCCCCGGAACCAGCGGCGAATCGGTGCTGCTGGAACTGGAGCGGCGGGGAATTGTGTGCTCGTCCGGCTCGGCGTGTGCCGCGGGGTCGGACGAACCGTCGGCGGTGCTGAGCGCCTTGGGCATTGAGCGGACGGTGGCGCAGACGGCGCTGCGCTTCAGCTTTGGCTCCGATGTGAGCGCCGAGGCACTGGAAACGGCGGCCACCGAGCTGGTGGCCGCCGTCGAACGGATGCTGCGCCTACGCCGCTGACAACCGGAAACCGGGGGCTGCGTCGGGTGCCTGGAATCCGGGGCCGGAGCGGTGCCGGTTGAAGTGTTCGCGCAGCACCCTGTCCCATTTGTTGGCCGGCAGTTCGGGGTGCAGCAGTGCGATGCCCACACAGTACTTGCTCATCGCGACCGCACGGATGCCCATGGCTGCCAGCAGCCTGTCAGCGGCTCCCCGGCCATCGGCCGACTTCGTCTCGACCACCACCAGGTCGGGCCCGGGCACCGTTCTGTCCGCATCGCTGCACACCAGCTGCACGTCCAGGGTGACGCGCTCTCCGCTGTGGGCATCCACCAGGGTCCCGCGGCGGTAATCGGTGGTGATGACGGGAACCAGGTGCGGCAGCTCGATGCCGTAGTGCTCTTCCAGGAGGGCGGCCAGAAAATCCCCGGATTCCGGGTTCATGCTGGCGTGTTGTGCCAGTGGATGCGGAATGCGGTGCTTGTCCGTTTCCCCGCGGGCACCCTTGAGCTTGGCTTCAAACATGCACAATCCGGAGTCCAGATAGGTTCGGGTGCGGGCCTTGAAGCGACGACGGCGGCCCTGCCGGTGGGCCCGGAACTGGTCCAGCCCCGGGGTGTCAAAGTACGTGGAACTGTAGCCAAACACCCGGCGGGAATCGATTTCCATGGACTTGAAGCCCGGCCCGAGCCTGTTGAGGAAGATCGCCAGCTCCACTTTTGAGAGCAGGAATTTTTTGTCCACCCGCCGCATCAGGGCTGCCTCTGCCAAAACCGCTGCCAGGCCGATGGGTTTCCTCAGGGCCAGCCCTTCGGAGAGGACGCGCCGGCAGCTCATCAGCGTGCTCCAGCCAGCTCGTCCAGGGCACTGCCAGGCAAGGCCAGGGCGCCACCGGGGCCCTGCTGGGCGGCCGGGTGCGAACTCCCATTGCTGCCGGCTGCTTCATGGCGGGCCTGGCCGGGAACCGCACCCTTGAACCGGACATCGACCACCGTCAAGTCCCTGACCAGGTCCAATTCCTGCACCTCAATGCGCATGACCTGGCCCTGCAGCAGGTTTTCCAGCACCGCCTTGAGCTCGGCTTCGTCGGCGTAGGCCCGGTCAAGGGTGATGGTCTGGCGGCGTGTGCGCGGGGCAATGCGCGGGTGGTCCGCGGCGTACATGACGGCGACCAGTGCCGCCGAGAGCACGGGGGACAGCCAGGCCGGATCCGGGTGCAGGCCGTTCATGAGTCCCAGCACGAGTGCTGCGAAGTAGTAGCCGATTTCGCCCTGGGTCAGGGTGTCGGAGCGGAGCCGGATGATGGAAAGGATGCCGAACAGGCCCAGGCCCAGGCCCATGCCGGCGCCGCTGCCGGACAGAAGCGTGGTGACCAGCATGATGCCGACGTTCAAGCCGACGTAGGCGAGGGCGAGATCCCGGCGCTGGTAGCGGGGGAAGTAAACGGCGTAAACCAAAATGCAGATGCAGACGATGTTGGCTGCAAACGCAATCCAGAGATTGAACATGGTGGCTCCTAACAGTGCTGATGTTGTCTTACCACCACTGTGCAGCACCAGCATGAGGCTGAAAGGAGACCAGGATGAGAGGACTCTCATGAAGCATGTGGCGCGTTAGTCCTGCTTGAGCCGGTACCCCATGCCGCGGATGGTTTCGATCCGTTCCGCCCCGAACTTCTTGCGCAGGTACCGGATGTACACGTCCACAATGTTGGAACCCGGATCAAAGTCAAAGCCCCACACCTGGGAGAGCAATTGCTCCCTGGAGAGCACCTGGTCCTTGTGCCGGCACAGGGTCTCCGCCAATGCGAATTCCCGGGCGCTGAGGTCCTTGGCCACACCGTCAACGTGGGCGCGGCGGGTGCGCAGGTCAAGGGTCAGCCCGCCAGCCGTTAGAACTGTTTGGTCTTCCAGCACGTGGCCGCGCAGGCGCAGCCTGACCCGTGCCAGCAGTTCTTCGAAGGCAAAGGGTTTGGGCAGGTAGTCGTCCGCGCCGCCCACCAGGCCGGCCACCTTGTCGTCGACACTTCCGCGGGCCGAGAGGATCAGGACCGGAATGTCGATCCGGTCCTCCCGCAGCCTGCGCAGCACTGTCAGCCCGTCCATCAGGGGAAGGCCCAAGTCCAATATGAGCAGGTCGTACAGCATGGAGCGGGCCTCATCGTAGGCTGACTGCCCATCTGCCACGATGGTTGTCACGAAGCCCTGGGCGTTCAGCCCCTTTTGGACGAACGTGGCAATCCGTTCTTCATCCTCTGCGATCAGGATCCGGCTCATTAAGTGTCCTTCCAGGGGTTGACGGAGTTGCTGTCCGCGGGCACGGGGTGGTGGTCATCGGGGATGATCTCCGCCGGCAGGTCCATGGTGAAAGTTGTGCCGGCGCCGGGAGCGCTCTCCACTGCGACAGAGCCGCCGTGGGCGTGGGCAATGGACTGGACTATGGCCAGTCCGAGGCCGGCACCCGAGGCCTGGCGCGGGCTGGAACCACGGTGGAACCTGGCGAAGATGCCTTGCTGGGCTTCTTTGTCCATTCCCGTTCCGGTGTCCCGAACCCACAGAAACAAGCGGTCTCCGTGGCTGCCGCCCAGCACCAGCCGCGAGCCCAGCGCAATGGTGCCGTCAACGGGGGTGTAGTTGACGGCGTTGGAAGCCAACTGCATCAGGGCCTGGGTGAGTCGCTGCCCGTCTGCCTTGATCCGGCCTTCCGCCAGCTCGTCCAGGCCCCAGTGTTGGGCGCCGAGCATGCTGACCTTGCTCAGGGCGTCAACCACCAGATCGGCCAGGTCAACTTCCGCGAACACCACAAAATCGGGCTGCTCCGACTTGGCTAGGACCAGCAGATCATTGACCATGCGGCCCATCCGGTCCAACTCGTCCGTGACCAGTGCAATGGTTTCGCGCCGGTCCACCGGATCGTCACTGATCAGTTCCAGCTGGCCGCGGATCACGGTGATCGGCGTACGCAATTCATGGCCGGCGTCGTCAACGAACTGCTTCTGCGTGGCGAAGGCTGTTTCCAGCCGGTCCAGCATTCGGTTGAACGTGGTGGCGAGGGCGGCAACATCGTCGCGGCCCACCACGTCAATGCGGCCGCGCAGGTCCGTTTCGCTGATTGACTCGGCTGTTTCCCTGACCTGGCGCACCGGGGCAAGCACACGTCCGGCGATGACCCAGCTGGCGATGCCGGCGCCCATGACAGCCAGTGCACCCGCCAGGGCAAAGATGCCCAGGGAGCTGTACAACGGGGCGGCGACTTCGTTGCGGAACTGTATGCTGACCAGCGCCCCGCGCGTTGGATCCCCGGCAACCTGCACCGGAATGAGCGCATAGGCAATCGTCCCGGAAGTGGTTTTGTAGCTGCCATGAACTGGTTCGCTTTGGTCTGCAATGCTGGCCAGGAAGGCCGCATCCTTGTCCAGCCGGACGGGCGGGTCCCCTCCCATGCGCCGGTGCGGGGCGTCGTCAAGGAGGCTGAACGCGGTTTCCGCACGGTTGGCCACGGTGTCCTGCAGATACCGGGTCAGCAGCTCGTCGACAGAGAAATGCGAGCGTCCCGAAGGTGACTCGGCGAAGGTTCTGAAGCTCGTTGCGGCGTGGGTAAGCCTGTCATCGACCAGGGCATCGGTGCGGGCCGAGAGGAACTGGGCGGACAGGACCAAGGCGCTGGCAAAGGCAATGGCAATCAAAACCACCATGGCTCCAATGATGCGGGCCCTGGCGCTCAAGGTGCGGCGGGCCGGCTCAGTCATCCGCGTCGTCGTCCCAATCATCGCCGTCCCAGTCGTCGTCGCAATCGTCATCGCCTGCCAGGGGCGCGCAGCCGGGAACGGGGACGGCCCCTTCCGGAGGCGGGCTCGGCGTGGCCGATGGGCTGGGCGTGGCCGTGGCTGAAGGGGGAGCAGTCTTGCTGGGACTCGGCGTGGGCGCCGGTGTTGGTGCCGGTGTTGGTGGCGGCGTGGTTGGCGGAGGAGTGCCTGCGGGGGTGACCACAACGATCTCGCCCAGTTGGGGTTCGGAGCTGGACGTCAGCAAGGCAGTGGCAAGGAAAGCGCCCCCAACAACCACAGCGATGAAGGCGAGAAGGATGAACCGTGGCATGTGCATGGCTCCATCCTTTCCGTACCGGCTGATGCAGACATGAGCCCGGGATGAGAGTCTTCTCATCCGCTGCACCGTGCCCCGGGTGAGGCAGGGCCGGGTGCGGCCAAGCCTAGGTGCGCCCGGGCCTGGAAGCAAAAGCCCAGTGTGTCTGGGCGGCATCCTTGGCCGGGCGGGGAGGCGAATTACGGCACAAAACTGGCACTAATTAGTTGGGTGCATTGAGGCGTAGGCTGAAGGAAATCGGGCCATAGTGGCCCGATGTGGCACCACTAAATTTCGTCCCAAGGAGAGCATCATGACTGTCACCGTTCCCGTCACCGATTGCGCCGTGTCGAATTGTTCCTTCAATGACCACACCCATTGCGGCGCTGCCGGCATCACCATTGGCGGCAACTCGGATCACGCCCAGTGTGCCACCTTCATCGACACCGGCGTGCACGGGGGCCTGCCGAAGGTTTTGGCTTCAGTGGGGGCCTGCCAGCGCACCGAATGCGTCCACAACGACCATCTAATGTGCGGGGCCGACTCGGTGCGTGTGGGACCCGGCGCAGACAACGCCGACTGCCTGACCTACGAGCACAGCAGCTAACGTTCGCCCGCGTTGGTGGGAGCGCCGGCCGGGGCAGAGCAGCCGGGCAACCCCGCTGGGGCATGCCAACTGTGACCCCAACTAGGGGACGGATTGGGCGCTGGCCTCATGCGGCTGCCTGGCTCCGGCATGGCGCACGCGCCGGAAGATCCAATACCGCAGCAGCAGGAAGCGGGTGACTGCCGAGGCCACGTTTCCCAGCACGATGACGGCGAGTTCAACCACGATTGAGGCGTTCGGGGAGACCTGGTGGAGCACCCACAGGCTGCCGCTGGTCATGGCAAGCGCCAGCAGCATGACCCACAGCCCGCGGCGCTGGTCCCGCCACCAGAGATGGCGCCCGTTGAGCCCAAAGCTGATGCGCCGGTTCAGTTCGGTGTTGAGGATGGAGCACAACACGAGCGAGATGACGTTGGCCCACTGCGTGCCGGTCATGGGTCGCAGGCTGGCAAAAATCGTCATGGAAATAACCGTGCAAATAATGGCGACGACGGCGAAGCCGCGCAACTGTGAGACCAGCACCGGGTTGCCCTGCCACCAATTTTTGAGCGCGCCGAAAACCCCGCGGCCCGTATTGAGGGACTCTACGGGGTTCGACTCCGGAGTTGTTGTTGTTGCCATGGTTAACTAAATCTTGCCAGCTTCATGTGTGAACACCCAAATAGCCGCAGGAGCGTTCCCTGTGAATCCCATCTGTCCCGGTGCCTTGTCAGATCGCGGCGCTCCGTCAGATTTCGGCGATGACAGGGTTGCGCAGTTCGCCAATGCCGCCGACCCGGCAGATGACCTCGTCGCCCGGGGTGATTTGGCGGCACTCCGCCGGGAAACCTGTGAGAATGACGTCGCCCGGCTGCAGGGTCATGAAGCTGCTCAGGTACACCAGGATCTCGTCGACGCCCCAGCCCAGGTCGTTGCTGGTGGCCGGGGCAAGCTCCGTGCCGTTGTGCACAATGCTGATGGCCACGCCGTCGTCCGCCAAACCAACAACAATCCACGGGCCAAGCGGTGTGAACGTGTCGGGGCTCTTGGCGCTGATCCACAGTTCGTCGCTTTTTTGTGCGTCGCGGGCCGAGACGTCATTGCCGATGGTGAAGCCCAAAATGGGCTCGCGCGCGTTCGCCAGGGTCAGGTTCCGGGCAGGGCGGCCAACGACGATTGTCAATTCGGCTTCGGGGTCGACGTAACCCACCGTGGGGCTCAGTACGATGGCGTCGCCGGGGCCCACGATTGAGCTGGCGGCCTTGTGGAATGCCTGCGGAGGGAGTGCGCGGCCGGGGGCGCCGGTGTTGTGGGCCATCCCAAAGACATTGACCGGCGCGCAGGGTGCCAGGAACGTGAAGTTGTCCTCGGCGACAGTTGCGCCAAGGGTCCAGCCGTCGCGGTCAGCACTGTTTTGGTTGGCGGGCGATGCCGGGAACGGCGTTTCAACGATGTGCCAGACGCGGCCTTCGGGGCTGGCGAAATCTGCGGCATCGTTGCGGACAAAGAATTGTTCGGGCAACGTCGGCTGGGCAGCGTCTGCCGCGGCAGCGCCCGCCTGGTTGGCAGTGGTTTCGGCCTGAAGGGGGCGGACACGGGCTAGGCGGTAGGTCGCATTGGTCATGAGGACATCCTACCTCCTGGCTGGTGGTGCTATTCGTCCAGATTCCCGCTGATGATCTCCAGGGCCAGCGCCTTGGCGGCCGCTGCCTTCGGCCCCAGTTCCTCCGTAAGGGCCGCAATGAGGCCTTCCATGAGAATTGTTTGCGGGATTCTGCTGGTGACCGTGACTTCCTCGCGAAAACTCAGATCCCCCATGCCCACAACCAGGGAGAAATCCGCCATGGCGGCCAAGGGGGAACGCGCAAACGCCGTAATGACCACCAGCGTGGCGCGGGCGTCAATGGCCGCCTTCGCCACACGCACGGTGGAGCTGTTGGCCCCGCTGCCACTCATGATCAACAGCACGTCGGAAGGCCCCAGCAACCGTGCGGCGATCTGCTGGCCAATCACGTCCAGGGGCGATTCGGCCGGCCGGCCGATGGCGCTCAGCCGGGCAGCCATGTCCGCCGCCAGCGGGGCCGATAGCCCGTTGCCCACCACCAGCATGCGCCCGGCAGCGGCGATGGCGCGCACGGCGCCCGATACTGCCGCCGGGTCAAGGAGCGCGGCCATGGAGGTCACGGCGTTGCCCACCTGCACAAAGGCGTCGGCCACGGTGCCGGCTGCGCCCGCCGCCTTGGGGCGCTGGTCGGTGCTGGCATACCCGGCGTCGCGGGCGAGCAGGACCCGCAGTTGCTGGTAGCCGGAGTAGCCCAGGCTTTGGCAGGTGCGCACCACTGTGGCCCTGGATGCTCCTGCCAGCTCTGCCACCTGCTGTGAAGACAGCTCCACTATTTGTTGGGTGTGCGCCAAAAACACTGACGCCACGGCTTGCTCGGCCGGCAGCAGGGCCGGGCGGGACGAACGGATGTGGGCCACGATCTGGCCGGGGGCGTGCTCAAACACCGCTTGCTCCTTCACGATCTGCGACTGCACCGCTTGTTCCTTCATGGTCTGCAACTGCACGGTCTGCTTTCAGTGGAGCGGGGAATCCGGCTGCCAGAAGCTCGGCCGGGGCGACCGCAATGGCGGCCGATATGCCGGCAACGGCAGGCGGGGCCAGATCGAAGACAAGCTCGGGGCTGACCTCCGGCGGGAGGTGGATGCGCACCGGAAGCGTCCGCACCCGCATTGCGGGGCGTGCCATCTCACCGCCCGGCAAGGCGCTGAGGGTGATGAGCGTCCCGCCGCTTCCCGCCCCGGCCCGTTCGTGGCCCGCGGGGGCAAGCACGTCGTTGGAATTGACGACGCCGGAGGTCACCACCACCGGTATGGTTCCGGAACCAGCGGCAAGAACGTCAGTCAAATGATGGTGGTAATGGCCGCTGAGGATGGCCACTGTGTCCGAGCCGGCCAGGGCATCGGCCAACTCGTCGGGGTTGATCAGTTCAATGCCCTGATGCAGGGCCGTGACCGGTTCCACCGGAGGGTGATGGACCACCACCACCGTCCCGTGCCCGGAATTGGTGGCCAGCTGCGCCCGCAGCCACTCCAGTTGGGCGGCATCCACATGGCCGTGGGTGCGGCCCGGAACTGAGCTGTCCACGGTGATGATGCGGTACCCGGCCACCTCGCTGACGCCAAAGATTGGCATCTCCACGCCGGCCGGTGTTGAAGTGTCCGCCGCCGAAGAGACCGTCGCGGTGCCTGGGTGACCGGAGCCGGGATGGCCCGAGCCGAGAACGGCCCGGAAGCCGCCCCGCTGGTCGTGGTTTCCCATGGCGTAAACGGCCACGGCCCCGTGCCGGGCCGCAAAGTCTCCCGTCAGCGAACGCAAGGTGCTGTAGGAAGCCGGGGACCCGTCGTCGGACACGTCCCCGGAAAGCACCACGAGATCCAGCGGGCCGGCGTTTTCAAAGGCATCGAGGGTGCAGCGGTAGGCGGCCACGGTGTCCACAACGCCGCCGTGCAGGGTGCCGTCGCCCATGAGGTGGGTGTCGCTGAGATGGAGAATGCGCAGCGTTGTCATGATGCCAGCTTAGGGGCCCGCCACGTGCCGTGGATGAGCTTGTTGCGCACGGCGCCGGAGATCTGGTCGATGCACATGGTGACAACCACCACCACGATCAGCAGCATGCCCACGGCGTCCCAGTTGCGGAACTGGACGTTGTCCTGGAGCATCTTGCCGATGCCGCCGGCGCCGATGAGTCCCAGGATGGCCGAGGCCCGTACATTGATTTCAAAGCGGTACAGCCAGAAGGACAGCACTTCGGGGGCTGCCGAGGGCCACACGCCCCAGCGAATCAGGGCCAGAGTGCCGCCGCCGGTGGAACGCACGGCCTCTTTGGGACCGGGGTCCACACCCTCGAACGCCTCGTACCCCCACTTGCCGAGGGTGCCGATGGAGCCCACGGCCAGGGCCAGCGCGCCGGTGAACGGGGTCAGGCCCGTGACCGAGAGAATCAAGATGGCAATGACCACCTCAGGCACGGCGCGGATCACGGCAAAGATCAAGCGCAGGGGTGCGTTGACGGCCCGCGGCGCCAGGCCCCTGGAGGCCAGGAAGCTCAGCGGGAAGGAGATGATGATGCCAAGGACGGTGCCGATCCAGGCCATTTGCACGGACAGGACAGTTGCTTTAAAGGCCTCCCCAAATTTGCTCCAGTCCGGCGGGAACAGCATCAAGCCAACGTACTTGACCAGCTGGGAGGGGAAGTCGGCCAGGGATGACCACTTGATCTTGACCGACCAAAACGCGGCAACGACGACCAAGCTGACCACGAGCCACAGCGTGGTGCGCAGCCTCGAGGTGGGCTTGACGGGACGGGCGGTGGGTTGAGGTTTTGTGATTGTCGCGGCCACGCTACACCAACTTCTTTCGCAGCCAGGAGGACACAGATTCCAGTACCAGGACCATGAGCAGGATTTCGAAAATGATCAGGGACAGTTCGTGGTACCTGAAGAAGCTGCGGACATTGTCGATCAAGATGCCCAGACCGCCGGCACCCACCAACCCGATGACGGCCGAGGCCCGGATGTTCAGTTCAAAGGTGTACAGCACCTGTGATGCGAAGCTGGGCAGGATCTGCGGCAGCATGGCCGCCCGGTTGGCCTTGGGCCAGCTGGCACCGGCCGCCAGGGCGGCTTCCTGCGCACCGGCATCCTCACCGTCCAGGGACTCCGAGACCAGCTTCACGATGATGCCAAGGTTGAACAAGATCAGGGCCATGATGCCCGACAGCGCGCCCACACCCACCACGGCGACCAAAATTGAGGCAAACAAAATGTCCGGCACGCTGCGGATCATGTTCATCACAAAGCGCACGCCCGCCAGCAGCCCCGGCTTGGGGTTGGTGGCCCGCGAGGCCAAAAAGGCCAGCGGCAGCGAAATCGCCGAGCCGATGGCCGTGGCAATCACGGCCATCTGCAGGGTCTCCAGCAGCGCCGGAATGGTCTTGGGGAAGAAGCCGTAATCCGGCTGGAGCAGCTGGACAATGTTCCCGGTGGCGTTGCGCCAGTTGGCCACGATCGCCGGCAGGTCCACGTGCACGCCGATCCCTGCCCAGACGGTGATTGCCACGAGAAGCACGACGGCGGCCGCGGACTTTGCGCCATGGCGCGGCTTGAGCGGGCGGCCGGCTCCCGCCGTCACGGTGCCGTTCACAGCTCGCCTTGGTTGCTGAGGACGTCCTCGGCGGTCAGCGAGCGGCCGTAGATGTTCTCAAAGACGGATTCATCGGCGTCGGCTCCCGCGCCGTCGAACACCACCTCGCCGGAGCGCAAGCCGATCAACCTGTCGCTGTACCGCCGGGCCAGATCCAGGAAGTGCAGGTTGACCACCACCGTAATGCCCAGCTCGGCGTTGATGCGCTGCAGGTCGCGCATCACCACATGGGAGGTGGGCGGGTCGAGGGAGGCCACCGGTTCATCGGCCAGGATGACCTTTGGCCGCTGCGCCAGTGTGCGGGCGATGGCCACGCGCTGCTGCTGTCCGCCGGAGAGGCTGGAGGCTTTTTCATAAGCCTTGGGCACTATCTCGACCCGTTCCAAGGCCGCCATGGCGAGTTCGACGTCGTCGTTCTTCCAGGCACCGAGCAAGGTGCGCCACGCAGGGGAGTGGTAGAGCCTGCCCATGAGCACGTTGTTGATGACTGTGGTGCGCTTGGCCAGGTTGAAGCTTTGGAACACCATGCCCACATTTGAGCGCAATTCCCGCAGGTCCCGGCCGCGCAGTTGGGTGGTGCCGCGGCCGTTGAGCTGATGTTCACCCACGGTGATGCTGCCGCTGGTGATCGGGACGAGGCCGTTGATGGTGCGGACCAGGGTTGATTTGCCGGCTCCGGAGAGGCCCACAATCCCGACCATTTCGCCGGCGGGAATGCTCAAGTTGATGTTTTTCAGGCCGGTGAAGCCATTGGGATAGGTCACGCAGACATCGTTAAAGCGGATGTCCGCCCCGGTGTGCTCCATTGGATCTGCTTTCTTTTGCTGTCGCGCCAGTGTCCCGTCCCTCTGCTTGTTGGCTGGGGACGGGACAGCTGCGGTGCCGTGTTGTGGTGCTGTGCTTGTGGTGCTTGTGGTGCTTGTGGTGCTTGTGGTGCTTGTGGTGCTTGTGGTGCTGTTTCTAGCCGAGCCCGATGGAGCGGGCTGCCACCTGGGTGGTCCGCAGGCTTTCCGGATCGGCCGGCTGCATGCCGGTGATCTGGTAGATCGCGGTCAGCGCCTCGACGCCCTCCGGGGTGCCGGCGTAGTCGAGCATGGCGTCGCTGATCTTCTTTTGCCAGTCCGCGGTGAGCTTGCTGGAGATCGACATGCCGTCGTTGGGGACTTCCTCCGTCAGCGCGAAGACCACCACCTTCTCACCAACGTCGGGATTGTCGGCGGCGACCACTTCGCGGGCGTCCCAATAGCTGAAGCCCACCTCGGCGTCGCCCTTGTACACGGCCAGGACCGAGGCGTCATTGGCGGTGACCTTGATGGGGAAGACGTCTTCGATGGCTACGCCGGCGGTCTTCATGGCGGCCACGGGGAAGATGTATCCGGCCGGGGATGCCGGCGAGAGCATGGCCACGGTGGCGTCCTTGACCTTTGCCACCGAATCCAGCCCGGCGGGGCCGTCGCCGGAGGCTGTGCCGTTGCAGTACAGCATGCCGTTGGGCCCCTTGGCGGGAGCGTCGGTGCAGTACTTGTCAGGGTTGTTGGTGAACATTTGGGCGGCATAGCTGGACTTGTCCTTGCGGACCGTCTGCAACGCGGGGGCCGCTCCATACTTGTCGCAGGCCTGGCTCATTTGCAGGGACGGGAGCATGCCAATCTGGGCCTGGTTGGCGCCGATGGCCTCAACGGCTGCCTGATAGTCGGCGGTAATGACGCCGGTGACGGGGATGCCCAACCGGCTGCTCAAGGCCTCTTCGAGCGGCTTGACCGTGTCAACGAGTTTCTTTGCATCACCGGACGGGACCAGGGCAAGGGTCAGCTCAGTTGGCGCGGCGGCCGAGGCGTCGCTGCTGCCGGTGCAGGTTGTGGCCTGGTCTGCCGCGCCTGACGCGGAGTCTGCCGCGTCCTGGCTGACGCCGCAGGAAGAAAGTGCAAGGGTGCCGGCCAGTGCCAATGCACTCAATGCTGCGACTTTGAAACGGAACTTGTTCACAGTGGTGCCTTTTCTGAAGGGGGAGTGGACGTGCTGGATTGGGTTGAGAGGAGGCCAGCTGGATTGCGGGCCCAATCGGAGATGGCGTCATACAGCAGTTCAAACCGCGGGGAGCTCAGCGTGGCCGCTCCGCTGCGGTGCTCGAATCGGTCAATGAAGGCGGTGGCGCAGCCGTGGCGTGCCGGCAGCTCAATGTCGTTGCTCCACACGTCGCCGACGCTGAGCAACTCGTGCGGGGCCTTGTCTGCCAGCAGGATCGGCAGGAGCTCGGCGAATCCGGACGGTTTGCCGGCTTCGGGAATGACCAGGTCAATGGAACCGGCCAGGCCCAAGGCGGCCAGTGATTCCGGCACGCCCACCAGCGGGGCATTCGTCAGTAAAACACGGAAGACGACACCGGCCAGGCTGTCCAGAAAGCCCGCCAAGCCGTCAGGTGCACTGATTTCCACCGTGCCCGCAGCGAGCCGCTGGCGGCTCTGTGCATAGGCTCGGCTGAGTCCGTCTGCATCGACCAGCCCTTCGGCAAGGGCCGCCACGGCCGCGTAGCCGTCCTTGTAGGCGGGGGCGTTTGGGTCTTCGGCCAGGAATTCGGCCAGCCCGTCCCGAAGTGCCGTGCGGCCCGGTTCGCTGATCTGGTCGGCGGCAGCGTCGGCGTAGGCCAGCACCGGGCCGTCGCCCAGGCAGACAGTGCCGTCAAAATCGAGAATCAACAGGGGGAGGGGTTGTTCGGCAGCCAGTCGGGCCAATGTCGTTTTGCTCACAAACAGAAAGCGTACGTGATCGTGAACACTGTGTCCATGAAATTTGCATTCATGGAACGAATGTTCATGTGGTGTTTACATGCGGTTTCCCCGGGCACCGCACCGTGCCAACCACAAGGGTCGTGGCATAGAATCCGGTGCATGCGTAAAGGAATGGGCAAACCGATCAATCGAGCCGTGGCAGCAGCCTTGACTGTGGGGGCCGCCGGGACCGCGGCGGTCATGGGGGCAAGGGCCTTCCGGGCCGGGCCGGTGGCGGCCGCTCCCGGGGCGGGGTTCGCCGGAGAGGGTTCCGCCGGAGAAGTTTCCACCGGGGTGGCAGCCGGCATCGGCACGGACCATGCGCAGCCCGCCGCCGACCGGCTCAGCGAGCTGATCACCTTCCGCACGGTGTTTTCCAGTGCCCGGGACCAGATAGAACTTGAGCAGTTCACCGGTTTCATTGAGGCGCTGGAACGGTTGTACCCGGGCGTTCACGCTGCGTTGAGCCGCGAGTTCGTCAACGGCCATGCGATGTTGTTTAAATGGGCCGGCACGGGGTCGAACCCTGCGGCCCGGCCAACGGTGCTGATGGCGCACTACGACGTCGTCCCCGTTGACACGCGCGACGATTGGACGCACCCGGGCTTCTCCGGCCACCACAAAGACGGATACGTGTGGGGCCGGGGCGCACTCGATGACAAGGGCGCCCTGGTTGTCATCATGGGCGCCATTGAGTCCCTGCTGCAGGAGGGGTTTGCCCCGGAACACGACCTGTATCTGTCCTTTGGCAACAACGAGGAGACGGCCGGCGACAGTGCTGCCGCCGCCGTCGCGCTGTTGGCCAAGCGTGGTGTGAAGCCGTGGCTGGTCCTTGATGAGGGCGGCGCCGTCGCCCTGGACGCGTTCCCGGGCCTCAAGGCGCCGGCAGCCGTCATCGGCGTGGCCGAAAAAGGCATTCTGGACCTGGAACTGCTCACCCGCGGAGCCGGCGGGCACGCCTCGACGCCGCCGCGCATGGGAGCCACAGCGCGCCTGGCCCAGGCCATCGTTGCGCTGGAGGAGACGCCGTTTCCGGCGTCGATGCCGGGGCCCGTGGCGGAGATGATGCGCCGGATCGGCTTGAACAGCGGCTTTGCCCTGCGGCTCGTGACCGAGAACATGTGGGCGTTCAAGGCACTGCTGACGCAGGTTTTTGGTCTCGTTGGCGATGAAACACGCGCCTTGACCCGCACCACCGTTGCCGTGACAATGTTGGAGGGCAGCAAGGCCTCGAACGTGCTGGCCTCCACCGCACGCGCCAACGCCAACATTCGCATCGCGGTGGGGGAGAGCGTGGATTCGGTGGTGGAACGCGTGCGCAGCATCATCGATGACCCCTCCGTGGAGCTGACGGTGCGTTCGGGCCACAACCCCTCGCCCGTTTCCGCCTTCGACAACGAGCAGTTTGCGTTGCTGACGCGTGCCGTGGCGGAGTCCTACCCGGACGCCGTGGTGACACCGTACATCCAGACAGGGGCGACGGACTCACGCCATTTCACGAAGATTTGCCCCGCCGTCTACCGGTTCTCGCCGCTGCTGATGGACGCCGGCGACCGCGCCAGCCTGCACGCCGTCAACGAGCGCGTCCGCATCAGCTCACTCGGCGCCGGCGTCGTGTTTTACCGTGAACTGCTGCAGGGCCTGAACTGACTCCTTTGCCACCCGCGATGGCGTGTCTGCGGCCCGGGGCCGCTGCACCAGCAGCGGCCGGGGTTAGCATGGCAACATCGAGTATCGGGCACAAGTGGCGCCGGCTGATGCGGCGGTTCGGAGGGCAGTGGCATGAGGATGCACGCACAGGGGCGTCCAGCCGGCATCGTGGGGCGCCTTGCCACCGTGGGGATCCTGGCAGCGTCGCTGGCGCTGGCCGGCTGCGGCATCTCCCTCGGCGTGCCGGACGCGTCCCCGGAGCCAGCAGCCCCGTCAAGCAGCGCAACCACCCCGGAACAGGGCGCAGGCTCCACGGCTGAGCCGTCGCCGTCGAACGTCAGCTCCGGCGGCGCAAGCGCCAGCCCCACGGCCGAAGCCGTTGCCAAGCAATGGAAGATCTTCACGGACCCGGGCAAGGCCGTCAGTTTTGAACTGCCGCAGCAATGGACGGTTCAGGTGCTTGCGCCGCCCAGCGCCGGTGCGCTGCGCCTCGAGGTGCGGGACCCGCAGGCGAGGGTCATGGCCACACTCAACACCCACATCACGGGCCTGGGCGGCGCCTGCCAACCGGATTCCAGCCGGCCCTACACGGTGCTGGCCAGCATTCCCATGGCCATCCCCTCGAACAATGAGGCCCCGACAGCCGTGGAGCCGCGCTACGTGTACCGGATCATCCAAGGCGCCACCCACCACTTTGCCTCGTACGGGATCACCGACCATTCGGCCGGGACCGACGGCAAGGCCTGCCTCGTGTACAACACCGTGACCTCGGAAAAGCTCGGCATTTACATGTTTGGCGACGTGCTCCAATTCAGCAGCGCCGCCGACGGCTCACCCGGGCTGCGCGCCTTCGCCACCATCGCCGACGCGCAGGCCTACATGCTCACCAGCGAGTACCAAAACATCCAAAAAATGGTCACCTCGCTGCAGGCACTCGGCTAGCCGCCCGCCACCGAGGCGCGCAGCTTGCCGGTCAGCTCCAGCAGCGTGCGCATTTCATCGTCGGTCAGGGCAACTTCCATGAGTTCCGTGATGTGCTGGACATGCGCCCGGCCAACCTTCTTTTGCAGGGCGGCGCCGGCCTCGGTCAGGCCAATCAGCACCCCGCGCCTGTCGCCCTCGGGGGTCCGGCGCTGGATCAGCCCGCGGGCCTCCAGCCGGTCCACCATGCGCGAGATGCTCGGCTGGGTCAGCAGGACGTTGTCGTGGATCTCGTTCAGGCGCAGCCAGCCGGTGGGGCAGCGCGACAGGTTGAACAGGACGTCATATTCGCGGCTTCCGAGCTTCTTGAAACTGGGCTCCTTTTGAAGTTCACGCATCATGGCCACCTGGGAACGCAGCAGCGATTCCCACGAATCGGTCGCCAGCCTGCGGTGCGCTGCGGCTGACATGTCAGTTCACCCCTGCCGTGGCGCCGGTCGTGCCGGCTGTTGCATGTTCGACGGCGGCCGCGGCCTGGGCAGCGGCGCGTCGGGCTTCGAAGGTGGGCCCCTCAGGGACGGAGGCCGGGCGGTTCTTGGCAAACTCCTCGCGGAGCGTGGGCAGGACGTCCGAGCCGAACAGGTCCAGCTGCTCCAGCACTGTCTTCAGGGGCAGGCCTGCGTGGTCAACGAGGAACAGCTGGCGCTGGTAGTCGCCGAAGTAGTCGCGGAACGCCAGCGTTTTTTCGATCATTTCCGCCGGGCTGCCGACTGTCAGTGGTGTCTGCGAGGTGAAGTCCTCCATGGACGGGCCGTGGCCGTACACGGGGGCGTTGTCGAAGTACGGCCGGAATTCGTTGACGGCGTCCTGTGAATTCTTGCGGATGAAGAACTGCCCGCCCAGGCCCACGATTGCCTGCTCCGGGGTCCCGTGGCCGTAGTGTGCGTAGCGCTCCCGGTAGAGGTTGATCAGCTGGATGTAGTGTTCCTTGGGCCAGAAGATGTTGTTGGCGAAGAAGCCATCGCCGTAGTAGGCGGCAATCTCGGCAACCTGGGGCGTGCGGATGGCACCGTGCCAGACAAAGGGGGCCACGCCGTCGAGCGGGCGGGGTGTGGAGGTGAAACCGCGCAGCGGCGTGCGGAACTTGCCTTCCCAGTTCACCACTTCCTCATCCCAGAGGCGGCGCAGGAGGGCGTAGTTTTCCACCGTCAGTTCCACGGAGTCCTGGTTGTTCTTGCCAAACCAGGGGTAGACGGCGCCCATGTTGCCGCGGCCAAGGACGATGTCGGAGCGGCCGTCTGCCAGGTGCTGGAGGGTGGCGAAGTCCTCGGCGATCTTGACCGGGTCGTTCGTGGTGATGAGCGTGGTGCTCGTGGAGAGGATGATCTTCTCCGTCTGCGCCGCGATGTAGGCCAGGATCGTTGAGGGGGAGCTGGGGTAGAACGGCGGGTTGTGGTGCTCGCCCGTGGCAAACACGTCCATGCCAATGTCCTCGGCGTGCTTGGCGATGGTGGTGATGGCCTTGATCCGCTCGTGTTCAGTGGGGGTGCGGCCGGTGGTGGGGTCCATGGTGATGTCGCCAACACTGAAAATTCCGAACTGCATTCTTTGCTCCTCAGCCCACGGACACACCGTGAGATATATGCGTTTGTATCTATTATATGGCTCAACCCGGAGAAGCGCCAAAATGTTCCCGGAGGTGGGGCAGGAGGACCGACAGGGGCAAATCCCCGGCTGCGCTGCCAGCTGGCACTAGGATGCTTTTCAAGGCTCTGTTATGCATGTCACAGCATGCATGCCGCAGCGACGGTTGCAGCCGCCCTTGCGTCAACAGCCGTTACAGCACCTGCGGAGGAAATTCATGGCTTCATTGCACCGCGGCATCGCCGGAAGAAACCTCCGGGCGGGCCCGACTGCCACGGCCATCGTGGGCTTTTTGGTGCTGGTGGAGCTCACCAGCGGCATCCTCCAAGGCTATTACACCCCGCTGCTGACGGACATCGCCAGGTTCCTGGGCATCCACGACGCGGATGTCAACTGGTTTGAGGCTGCCCAGCTGATGGTCAGCGCCCTCGTGGTGCCGGTGCTGGCCAAAATGGGCGACATGATCGGCCACCGCAAGGTCCTGTTGGTCTCGACGGCGCTGACGGCCGCCGCCTCCTGGGGCGTGGCCTTTGCCCCCAACTTCTGGCTCTTCCTCCTCGCCTGGGCGCTGCAGGGCTTCTACGTGGTGTGGCTGCCGCTGGAAATCGCGCTCATCTACAGCCGCTCCCACAAGCGCCCGGACGGTGCCGCCCTGACCCGCAAGTCCGCCGGCATCCTCGTTGCCGGCCTGGAATTTGGTGTGATTGTCGGAGCCCTGGCCGGCGGGTTCATCGGCGGCGCCCTGCCCGACAAGCTCTGGCTGACCCTCATGATCCCCGCCATCGCCGTCACGCTGTGCTTCTTCGTGATCCTGTTCGGCGTGCCCGAATCCGAGAACCGCACCGGCGGCAGGCTCGACCTCATGGGCCTGACCCTCCTCTCCACGGGCCTGCTGCTCATCACAGCCGGGCTCACGTTCATGCGGATCAACGGCCCCGGCACCTGGTGGGCCTGGGCCGCCGTCGTGCTGGGCATTGCGGCGCTGGTGCCGTTCACCCGCCACGAACTGGGCCACCACGACCCGCTGATCGACATCCGCCTGCTGCGCCAACCCAGCATGTGGCCGGTGCAGCTGACGGCATTCCTGTTTGGCGTCTCGGTCCTGGGGGCGCAGGCACCGCTGTCAACGTTCGCGCGCACCGACCCGGGCGAGGTGGGTTACGGGCTCGGCGCCAGCTCCAGCCTGGTCTCGATTTTGATCGGCGTGTACGTTTTGGGGATGCTGGTGGGAGCGCTGCTGTACCCCGTCATCACCAGATGGACGACGCCGAGAATCACCTTGATGGGCGCCGCCTTCCTTGTCGCCGTTGGTTACCTGTTGTTCCTGCCGTTCCACGACTCGATGCTCCAGGTGCTGGTCAACATGGCGATCGCCGGCATTGGCAGTGGTGCCCTGGTGGCTGCACTGCCGTCGGCTGCTGCCGCTGCGGCTCCGCTGACCCAGACAGGCATGGCGACTGGCCTGACCAATGCCACGAAGACGGTCGGCGGCGCCTTTGCCTCCTGCGTTTTCGGGATCGCGCTGGCCGGACAGGCGCTGGGCTCGCTGACATCGGGTGCGGGGTCTACGGCCGCGCCGCTTGAGGGTTACATGCTGGTGTGGACGATCTGCGGTGTCACCGCCCTGGCGGCCGCCGTGGCGCTGTACTTTGTGCCCAAGCTGGCGTTCAGCCCGACCCTGCCCGTGACCTGACACCGCCCACCCCACAGAATTCGAGTTTGCACTTATTAGACGGAAACGCCCTGTTTTTTGCTCAAAGGGTCCAATAAGTGCAAACTCGATCTCAGCTGGGGCGCCAGCCGCGGGCGTAGAGGGCGTCGCGGACCTTTTTCACGGCTTCTTTGGCATCGTTGGTCATATGCCGCTTCATAATGTGCACTTCCTGCCATCCTGCACTCGCGTAGTCTTCGGCACGCCGGACGTCACGCTCCACTTGTGTGGGGTCATTGTGCGTGTCTCCGTCGTATTCCACGGCGATCTTGTATTCAGGGTAGGACTGGTCGGGCGTCCGATCCGCCCCGTTCGAAAGAGGTGTTTCAACGTTGAGCAGCGGTTCAGGCAACCCTGCATACCCACAGGCCAAGCGGAGCTTGGTTTCTTGCGGGGAATCGGAACCAACCCGGGCCAGACGCAGGGCCTCGCGTGCCTTGATGATCCCGCGGCTCCCGTGGTGGCGGGCCAAGAGGACTTCAAGCTCCTTGATGGTGGCATAAGGCTGGGTTCGACCCTCAAAGTTCAGGCGTGGAATCCTGATGAGGTGGTCGGCGACAACCACGAGCTCTTCGACGGACATTTTTGCGGCGCAGTCCAGCCACGTTCTGATGCGGGTGGTGATCCAGAGGCCATTCAAAAAGCAGACTTCATCATTCCGGATTTTGGTTTGGTGTCCTTTGACGCGCAGCCGTCGAGGAGCGATATGAGGAGATTGCCGTGAAATGTGGATGTTGGCGTCGTCGGCGCCTGGCAAGAACCCCGGGAACTCCCAAATCCGGAAGGCCGTGGCATGGGATGCCGCTGCATATCCGGTGACCACCGTGTATGGGCGGGTGAGCAGTGCCAGGGGCACATCGGCGTCGTCCGTCAGAATCTTGATGCTGCGGCTCAGCGTCACTACGTCCCGGTGGCACAGTTCTCCGTAGCTGGCGCCCTTCTCGAGCGCCTCAGCCACAGTGAAGGGCGCCGACCAGAACGGCTCAGGCAAACGACCGAGGGGAGTCATTCCTCAATCATGGCAAGATTCGTGACTGCCTGCAGAAGTTATCCACAGCCCCCGGGCGCTGAAATTCGACTTTGCACTTATTAGACCGATGAGGGCCAAAAACGGCCAAAATCGTCTAATAAGTGCAAACTCGAATGCCGGGAGGGTGGGGTTAGTCGGTGGCGGCGCGGCGGCCGCGTACCTTCGGGATCGCGCCTGTGGTCCAGTCCTGAAAATCGGCTTCTGGCTTCGCCGGGGCCGGCGTGGACGTCGTGGCAGCGTCGGCTGAAGATGCTTTCCCGGCAGCCTTGCCGCCGCGGGACACTGAGCCGCCTGATCCTGAGCCGCCCGTTCCTGAGCCGGGGGAGTGGACGACCTTGAGCGCCTTCATGAGGTCGTGCCGTTCCTTGCGGCCTTCGACCAAGCGGTAGAGCACGGGAACCAGGATCAAGGTCAACGCCGTTGAGGACACCAGGCCGCCCACCACCACAATGGCCAGCGGCTGGGAGATGAACCCGCCGCCGCCCGTGAGCCCGAGGGCCATGGGTGTCAGCGCAAAAATGGTGGCAAGCGCCGTCATCAGGATGGGGCGGAGGCGCTGGCGTGCCCCGTGCTCGATGGCGTCGGCCACGTTCATGGCCGGCCTGTCTCCGGAGGGCTGCCGGTATTGGTTGATCAGGTCGATGAGCACGATGGCGTTGGTGACCACGATGCCCACCAGCATCAACATGCCGATCAGCGACGGCAAGCCCAGCGGGATGCCGGTGATGAGCAGCAGGCCAATGGCGCCCGTGGCGGCGAAGGGGATGGAAACCAGCAGAATCAGCGGCTGGATCAGCGACTTGAAGGTGGCCACCATGATCACATAGACAATGGCGATGGCCGCCAGCATGGCCAGCCCGAGCTGCTGGAACGACTCCGCCTGCTGGGTCGCCGCGCCGCCAATTGTGGCAATGGTGCCGGCGGGCAGGGTGGTGGAATCCAGCCGCTTTTGCACCTCGGAGCTCAGGGATCCGAGGGCGTCGCCTTCGGGCGTCACCGAGACGGTGGCCGTGCGCTGTCCGTTGGAGGAGGTGATCGTCAGCGGCGTCTGGACTTCCTCCACGCTGGCCACCTGCGACAGCGGAACCGGCCCGTCCGCTGTGGGAATCTGGGCTGCGGCGAGGGCGGCGATGGAATCAAACTTGGTGCCCAGCCCGATCTGCACCTTGTAATCCGTGGTGTCGATGCGCACCGTCCCGCCCGGGATGGGACTGACCGTGGCGGCCAACAAGCCCGTGATCTGTTCTTCGTCGAGGCCGGCAGCCACGGCCTTGGCCCGGTCAACGCTGACCTGGACCACCGGCTGGGCGCCGCTGAGGTTGCTTTCCACCGACTGTGCGCCGGGGACGTCCGCCATGGCCTTCACCAGGTCGTCGCTGGCCTGCTGCAGTTCCTCGCCGGTGGCCGCCTTGACGGTGATGTCCACGGTGCTTGAGGTCCCGAAGCCGCCGCCCTGGGAGCCGAGACTGATCTCGCCCGCATCCTTGAGGCCGTCAACGGCCGTGCGGACAGTGTTTTGGAGCTTCACCTGGTCGGCATCCGGATCGGTGATGACCTGGAACTGGGCGCTGGATGCACCCGAGGACAACAAAGCCGAGAAGCCTCCAGAGCCATTCCCAACCGTGACCTGGACGTCCGTGACACCTTCAATGTCCGTCAGCGCGGATTCAACTTTTTTCGCGGCCTCATTGGTCACGTCGAGGCTCGTTCCGGCCGGCATGTCCTGCTGGATGCTCAGGCTGTTCTGGCCGGTGTCGCCCAGCAGGTTGGTGGGCAGCAGCGGAGTCATGGCCAGCGTCGCAGCCAGCACAATGCCGCCGGCAATCAACGTCACCACGGGGTGTTTTTGTGTCTTGGCGAGGATCGGCAGATAGCCGCGCTGCAGCCAGGAAGCTCGTTCCTTCTCTTCCACAGCGCTCAGCAGCGCCTGCCCGCTCAGGCCGCTGCCGCCGTCGTCCGTACCAGCGTGGGCCGCAGCACCGGCACCAGCACCCACGACGGCGGCATCAGCGGCCGGCGCGGTCGACTTCAGGAACCAGTACGCCAGCACCGGCACGATCGTCAACGACACGAGCAGGGAGGCCAGCAGTGCGAACGTCACGGTGAGCGCGAACGGGCGGAACAGCTCCCCGGCCAGGCTGCCCACAAAGGCGATCGGCAGGAACACGGCCACCGTGGTCAGCGTGGAGGCCGTGATGGCGGCCGCAACCTCGCGAATGGCGGCCAGGATGGCAGTCTTCTTGTCCTCGCCGTAGCTGAGGTGCCGCTTGATGTTCTCAATCACCACAATGGAGTCGTCCACCACCCGCCCGATGGCAATGGTGAGCGCGCCAAGGGTGAGGATGTTCAGCGAATATCCCGTGGCCCACAGCCCGATGAACGTCACCAGCAGGGACAGCGGGATCGAGATGGCCGTGACCAGTGTTGAGCGCACCGACATCAGGAACAGCAGGATGACGACGACGGCGAACCCAAGTCCCAGCAGGCCCTCCACCGTGAGGTCGTGGATCGACTTTTCAATGAAGGGGGCCTGGTCCAGGACGGTGGTGAACTTGGTGTTGTGGCCCAGCGACGCCGTGATTTCCGGCAGCACGTCGGCGACCTGCTGCGAGAGTGAGACGGTGTCGGCAGCCGGTTTCTTCGTGATGGACAGGGCCAGCGTGGCCTTGCCGTTGGTGCGCGTGATGGAGGTGGTGGGGTCGTCGGCCAGCGAGACGGCGGCAACTGAGGCGATGGTGGGAGCAGCGGCACCGGCGCCAGCACCACCGGCACCGGAGGATGAGGCTGCCAGCGGCAGTGCCTCGACGGCGTCCAGGGAGTCAACCGGGCTGCCTGCCTGAATGGACAAGGTGGTGCCGTCGGTGCTCAGCGAGCCGACCGGAACCAGGGCGCCGTTGTTCTTCAACGCAGTGGCAATGTCGCCGGGATTCACGCCGGCGGCAGCCATCTTGGCCGGATCCGGCAGGATCTCGATGTGCTGGGAGTTGGCGCCGCTGACATCGGCGCTGCGGACGCCGTCGATCTTCAGGAGTTTGGGAACTGCGATGCGCGCCAGGTCCGTGTTGAGCGCGGCCAAGTCCTGGTCGGAGGAGACGGCCAGGAACACGATGGGGAAGTCCGCGATGCTGCCGGCGATGGGCTGCGGCTGAACGCCGTCGGGCAGGCGCTGGCTGACATTGGAAATGGCCCGGTCAATCTGGTTGCGGGCACGGTCCAAATTCGTGCCGTAGGTGAAGGCCAGATTGATGGTGGAGACGCCGCTGCGCGAGGTGGAGGTGCTGGATTCGAGCCCCTCCACCGCGTTCAGTGCCGCTTCAAGGGGTTCACTGACCTGTTTGTCGACCACCGCGGGGGAGGCGCCCGGCATGGCCGAGACCACCGTGATCTGCGGGAACTCGATGCTGGGGATGAGCTCCTGCTTGAGCGAGCCGAGCGTGATGACCCCGAAAACCATCGCAAAAATGGTGATCAAGGCGATCAGCGCCCGGTTGCCCAGCGACATTTTGGCCAAATTGAACATCAAAGAACTCCCACTGCTTGCGCCGGTCCCCATCCAGCCATGCGGGGGAACTTTAGGCTATGTCCGACTTCAACTGCAAAGAAGCTGCCGTGGCGGCCAGGCTCTTTTCAAAAAGTTCCGCATCGTCGTTCAGCTTGGTGCCATACGTTGGCATCATGCCGCGCAGGGAATCCTGCCATTCGAGCTTGAACTTGCGCGGGAAGCAACGCTGCAACAGCTCCAGCATAATCGGCACGGCCGTGGACGCGCCGGGGGAGGCGCCCAACAGTGCGGAGATGGTGCCGTCGGCTGCCGTGATGACCTCGGTGCCGAACTGCAGCACGCCGCCCTTCTTGGCATCCTTCTTGATGATCTGCACACGCTGGCCTGCCGTGATGAGCTCCCAGTCGCCGCCGTCGGCTTCGGGGAAGTACTCGTGGAGGGCCTCCACCTTGCCGCCGCGAGACTTGGTGACCTCGCTGACCAGGTATTTCACCAGGTCGAGGTTGTCCTTGCCCACCGCCAGCATGGGGACGATGTTGCCCGGGCGGATGGAACCGGGCAGGTCCATGTAGCTTCCGGTCTTGAGGTATTTGGTGGAGAAGCCGCCGTACGGGCCGAACAGCAGTGAGGGCTTGCCGCCAACGTAGCGGGTGTCAAGGTGCGGGACCGACATGGGCGGGGCGCCCACGGAGGCCTGGCCGTAGACCTTGGCGCTGTGCTTGGAGGCGATCGTTTCATCGGTGCAGCGGAAGAACTGGCCGGAGACGGGGAAGCCCCCGAAGCCCTTGCCCTCGGGAATGCCCGACTTTTGGAGCAGGTGCAGGGCGCCGCCGCCGCTGCCGATGAACACAAACTTCGACTTGATCCGGCCGCGCTCGCCCGACGTCGGGTGCTTCAGCGAAACATCCCACCCGCCGTCCGAGGTGCGGGCAAGGTCGGTGACACTCGTGCCATAGTTCACTTCGACGTCGTTCTTGCCCATGTAGCTGATCAGCTCACGGGTCAGGGAGCCAAAGTCGACGTCGGTGCCCTCGGCTGCGCGGGTGGCGGAAACTTTCTCCTGCGGGTCGCGGCCCTTCATGACCAGCGGGGCCCACTTGGCAATGGTCGCGGGGTCTTCGCTGTACTCCATGGAGGCGAAGACGGGGTTCGCCTTGAGCGCCTCGTGCCGGGCCTTGAGGAATTTGCGGTGTGCCTCGCCGATGACAAAACTCATGTGCGGGACGGTGTTGATGAAGCCCTTCGGCGAGCCGATCAGCGATTCATCCACCAGATGCGACCAAAACTGGCGCGAGAGCTGGAACTGCTCGTTGATGTGGATGGCCTTCGCCGGG
This sequence comes from Specibacter sp. AOP5-B1-6, assembly GCF_052376555.1. Taxonomy (NCBI): domain Bacteria; kingdom Bacillati; phylum Actinomycetota; class Actinomycetes; order Micrococcales; family Micrococcaceae; genus Specibacter; species Specibacter sp. AOP5-B1-6. The sequence goes on along the minus strand of NZ_JBQSVT010000009.1, from coordinate 13,266 downwards.
TTGACGGTGCCGTCCTTGCCCATGGGCGAATAGTTCAGCTCGCAGAGCGCGGAGTGGCCGGTGCCGGCGTTGTTCCACGGGCTGGAGGATTCCAATCCTGGCGTGTCGAGCTGTTCAAACAGCACAATCTTCCAGTTTGGTTCGAGTTGCTTGAGCATGGTGCCCAGCGTGGCGCTCATGATGCCGCCTCCGATGAGGACAACGTCAGCGTCTTTGGTGTTCGAAATGAAGGTCACAGTCAACTCCGGTAGAGGCTCTTCCTAGCGCTAGAAGCGTATCGCGGCAGGCGCTGGAAGCGTAAATCAAGGGCTCGTGCGGAGCCCCGTAATTCCCCGGACGACGCCGGATTCGGTCCCGGGAGTGCCCTGCCGGACTCCTGCCGGGGGCGCGGGCGGACACTCAACCGGTGGCCGGGGTCAGCTTCACATGGTTGAAAACCTCGTTGAGCACGGGGCTGAGCGGGTAGGAGGCGACCTTGTCCGACAGTGCAATGGCTGAGATCGGGAAGGCAATCGGCACTGCCGGGACAGTGGCGGCGAGCTGCTTGCTGATGGCTTCGTAGGCGGCTGTGCGCTCCGGCCCGTTGGGCAATCCGCGCGCCCGTGTGATCTTGGAGACCAATTGCGGATCGTCCATGCCCAGCTCGTCAGTCGGGGAGCCGAAGAGCGGCCCCACGAAGTTGTCGGGGTCCGCGTAGCTGCCGTTCCAGCCCAGCAGGCTCAGCGCGTGGTCGGTGTCGCTGGTGACGGCGTTGAGGTAGCCGTCGTTCCACGGGACGGGCACGGGCTTGATGTTGAAGCCGGCCGCCGTGAGCTCGGTGGCAATCTGTGCGTAGACCTTTTCCGGCGACGGCAGATAGGTCCGGGCGGCGTTGGTGGGGTAGTAGAACTTGAGTTCCTCCCCCTTGTAATTGGAGGCAGCCAGCAGGTCCTTGGCCTTTTGCGGGTCGTACGGGATCCCTTCAACGGCGTTGTTGAAGCCGCTGAGTTTGGGCGGGATGAACTGGGCGGTGGTTGCCGTGCCGGCAATGAAGTACTTGCTGGCCAGGGTGGCCTTGTCGATGGCCGCGGCGATCGCTTCACGCACCTTTTGCTCGGCCAGGACCGGGACCTTTTGGTTGATGCCCAGGTACATGACGGAGAAGGGGTCGCGCTGCAGGACCTGCTTGCCACCCTTGATGAGCTTGTCAAAGTTGCTGGGCGTGACAGGGTCGAAGCCGTCGATGGAGCCGTCCTCCAGCGCCGCCAAGCGGGTTTCCGGCTGTTCAAAGGTCTTGAAGTTCAGTGTGGCGATCTCGCCCTTGTCGCCCCAATAGTTCGGATTTGCCGTCATGGTCACAGCCCCGGGGGAGGCCGAGTCAAAGACGAACGGGCCGGTTCCCACCGGGTGCAGACCGTAGTGGGAGACCTTGTTGGCGGAGAACGTCTGGTCCAGGATGTCGGCCGTGCCGGACTTCAACGCCGTCGGGGAGGAGATCGCGAAGGCGGGCAGCGTGAGCGCCTGCAGGAATCCGGTGAGCCGCATTTTCAGGCCCAGCGTGACCTTCAGCGGTCCGTCAACGGTGCAGCCTTCGTAGAGTGAGTTTTCCCCATCGTCGGAGAAAGCACGGAACACCTGCTTGAACATCGACGAGGTGCCGTCCCCCCGTGTCGCGGACGTCAACGCGTACCAGCGGTCAAAGTTGGCGCACACGGCTTCGGCGTCAAAGGCCGTGCCGTCATGGAACTTCACGTCCGGGCGCAGCGTGAAACTGTAGTCGAGGCCGCCGTCGAGCTCCTTCCAGCTCGTGGCCAGGCTGGGCGCCGGGGCACCTGTCACGGGGTCGATCGTCAACAGGCCCTGGAGCACCTGCCGCGTCACCCGGTACGATTCCGTGTCCGAAACCAGCGCCGGGTCAAAGCCCAAGGGGTCGGAACCGGTGCCGAAGTTGAACGTGGCGGAGGGGGCTTGAACAGTGGCCGGGGCGCTGGTGCCCGGGCCGGGCGCGGGGGCCGCTGTGCACGCAGTTGCTGCAACAAGGACGACGGCGGACATGGCGACCGCGCGCCGGAGCACCTTTAGCAGGGGGCCGGCGGGGCGTGGCACGTTTGAGTTCTCCTTGCAGCGCGGACATTGCATCAGCCACTCATCATAGTGGGAGATTCTGTGGACTGGCCCGGCCCGGCGGACCGGGTGGTCGGAAGCACCCGGGCAAGCCGGTAGTATTATTCATGCTTCATTGCACCGGCGCGAGTGGTGGAATTGGTAGACACGCAGGTTTTAGGTACCTGTGCCTTCGGGCGTAGGGGTTCAAGTCCCCTCTTGCGCACACAACAAAGGCCCACGCCGACGAAAGTCTGCGGGGGCCTTTTGCTTGTCCGGGCACCGTTTGTCAGGGCGCCGTTTGTCAGGCGGCGTCGATTTTCAGGTCGCGGCGCAGCTTGGCGACATGGCCGGTGGCGCGCACGTTGTACTGGGCCAGCTCAACGTTTCCGTCGGCGCCAACCACGATCGTGGACCGGATCAAGCCTTCGTAGGTCTTGCCGTAGTTTTTCTTTTCGCCCCACGCGGCGTACGCCAGGGCCACCGCATGGTCCGCATCGCTGAGCAGCGGGTAGGTCAGTGCGTCCCGGGCCACGAACTTCTCCAGCTTGGCCACCGGGTCGGGTGAAATTCCCAGCACCTGATAGCCGGCCGACTCCAGCGACGCCAGGCTGTCACGGAAGTCGCAGGCCTGCTTGGTGCAGCCGGGGGTCATGGCCGCCGGGTAGAAAAACAAGATCAGCTGCCGGCCGGCAAAGTCGGCAAGGGAGGTGGTGCCGCCGGCGCTGTTGGACAGTGTGAAGGCGGGGGCGGGATCGCCGGGGGCAAGACGTTCACTCATGAAAAACTCCTGTGGTCACCCCGCGAACGCCCGCAGGCGCGCCCGGGGTGGTCGTTGTGGGCACTCGCCCCAGCCTAATGCTTCGGCGCAGCGTGTGCTCACTGCACAAAATCGAGTTGCACCAGCGCAGTTGCACAAGCACGACGCCGGCCACCCGCCTTGGGTGCCGGCGCCGCCGTCGTGCCTGGTTGTGCGGGCAGGGCTGCGCGTCAGCCGGACGTCCCCGCGAACAGCTCCGCCCGGGTGCTGGGATAAACCGGGGTGATGGCCGGGCCGTGGTTGCGGCCGGAATGCTCCGGGTCAACCGGGGCCTGCCACGAGACAGCGACCGAACCCGTGCCCGGATTGAGCCGCTGGTGGAGATCGTCGGCCAGGTGCTCGCGCCCGGTTCGGCGCAGGTGCTCCATGTAGAGGTCCGGGTCGTTGTACAGGGCCGGCCCGTTTTGCAGCGTTGTCTGCATGGGATCGGGCAGGGACCCGGGCATGCCGGCGTAGGTGTTCCACCAGACGGCCAGCTTGGAGCGCATCCGGTCCACGAGCTCCGGTTCCTCATCCAGCAGGTTCCGGGTGAGGTACGGATCCTCGCTCACATTGAACAGGGATTCCCACTCCGCCCGGAAAGCGCCCGGATGATAAGTGCGGATGTAGAGGTGGTCGCGGGTGCGCACGGCCCGCTGGTAGGTGTGGGCGCCGTGGCCCAGGACAAGGTAGTCGCGGGATGCAATCGGCAGCCCGCGCACGGCGTCGGCAAAGGATTCGCCCTGCCACTTTTCAGGGATGGGCAGCTCCAGCAAATCGCAGATCGTCGGCGCGTAGTCAATGTTGTACAACAGCGCGTCGCAGGCGGTCCTGGATCCGGCACCTGCTGTGAGTCCCGGCCACTTGACCAGCAGGGGCAGGTGGTGGGTTGGCTCGCTGGCCAGCCCGTGCTCGGCGTAGGAGCCCTGCTCGCCAAAGGCCTCGCCATGGTCGGCACTGACAACGATCGCCACGTCGTCTGAGATGCCCATGGCCTTGAGGCCGTCCAGCAGGCGGCCGAATTCGCTGTCCCAGAAGTGGATGGCGCCGTCGTAGCCGTTGATGAGCTGCTCGTAATCGGCGCGGGTGCGGATTTGCTGCGGGAAGTTGTGCGGCACCCGCCGTTCAAACAAGCCGTCGGAGTACATGAAATCCAGGGCGGAGCGTGGCCCGTAAATCTCCGCATGGCCGTCGATGGCCGCCTGGTCGGGCCATGCCGGAGCCGGCCCCGAGGCGGCGGCCTTGTCGGTCCATTCCTTGGCCTGGAGGTAGTCCATGTGCGGATCCCAGTACGTCAGGTGCAGATACCAGTCGTCGGTGTCCTGGTGGCGGCCGATCCATTCCAGCGCCGTGTCGGTCACAATGTCTGCCGGCTCGTCGCCGACGTCAGGTGTGGCGCGGATGCTTTCGCGGAAGTTGCCCAGGAAATACCAGGCCCGGTGCCGTTCGGCAAAGGACGAGACAGCTGCCGTCAGGTAACCATGGGCGCCCAGGTGCTGCCCCAGGAGGGGGCGGCCCGGGACCAGGCTGTGTCCGGCGTCGACCCTGAATCGGGCGGCCTCGCCGTGGTGGCCGATCACGCCGTTGGTGATGCCAAACTGGCCGCTTGTCAGAGCTGTGCGGGAGGGCATGCAGGGAGAGTCGGAAGCGTAATAGCTCTCGAAGCGGGCGGCGTCCTGGGCAAAAGCGTCCAAGTTGGGGGTGATGGGGCGCTGGTAGCCGTAGGGGCCGGTGTGGTCCGGGCGCAGGGTGTCCACGTCCACATAAATGATTTTCACGCGTTCTTCACGTCCTGATATTGCGAAATTGGGTCCGGCGTCGTTGTGTCCGGCACGGTTGAGTCCTGCACAGCGGCGGCGTCGCCGGACCCCTGAAATTCGTTGAGTTGTTCGGTGAGCCGGGAGTGCGTCATTTCCAGCCAGGTGAGGTAGGTGGTCCCCAGCAGGAAGGAACGCTCGCGGCCCAGCCGCACCAGCTCGCGGTGCCACAGCGGGTTGATCTCAAACGCGGTGCGCGCCGGATCGATGTCGTCACTGTAGGCTTTTTCGCGCTGCTGCTTGCGGCGGTAGGCCAATTCGGTGGTGAGCAGCCGCAAGGCCACATCGGGGCCCAGCACTCCTGTGAGCAGGAAGCGCATCTGAAAGTCCGAGTCCAGGGGCCGCACCGAGGGCTCATAGGGGGACAAGGCCCAGTCCCGGAAGGTGGCAATCCCGGCCGGCGTCAGGCGGTACACCTTTGCGTCGGGGCCGGAGCGGTGCTGGTCGATGATCAAGTCCACCCACCCCTTCTCCAAGCACTTTGTCAGCTGCCGGTAGATCTGGGACGGCTGTGGGCTGTAGCCAAAGAAGGGACCCTCCTGTTGGAGCCACTTGTGCAGGTCGTAACCGGCCATGGGCGTGCGCACCAGGTGGCCCAAGATAATGCATTCAAGTTTATTAAGCACTGTTTGCCTCTCCTCCGACTATATGATTAGAATCATAGCCAACTTGTATACTCACCGCAAAGACATGCGGTGAATGCAGGCAAAGTATTGATAAATGTACATAGTCGATCGGTTGATGACAGCAATCGTCACCAAGCGTGGATCCAAAACAAGGGAGTTTTCGTGAAGGCACCAAAACGGATGTACCGGGCCTTGGCACTCGCCGCCACGGCCGCCATTTTTCTGTCCGGCTGTGGCGGCGCCAACACCTCCGGGGAGGAGGGCGCCGGTGGCAAGTCGGTGACGACCCTGACACTGGCCGCCGGCATAGAGCCGCAGTCCATGGACCCGGCCATGTCCCGGGAAGCACAATTTGTGCAGTACTTCCAGCCAGTCTTTGACACCTTGATCCGCCGGGACAGTGACGGCATCCCGCAGCCCATGCTGGCCACCAAGTGGGAGACCTCCGAGGACGGGAAGTCCCTCACCCTCACGTTGCGCGACGACGTCACCTTCACTGACGATACCAAGCTCACGGCAGAGGCCGTGAAGGGCAATCTGGACCGCTTCAAGGTCACCGGCGGCCCGTTGGCCGGCGCGCTTGCCTCTGTCGCAAGCGTCGATGTCGTGGATGCGGTCACCGTGAAGTTGAACTTGTCCGAGCCCGATCCGGCGCTGGTCTACGCGCTGGGTGGGCCCAGCGGCTACATCCAGTCCCCGGCCAACTTTGACAGCCCCACGGTGGACACCCAGCCCATTGGTTCGGGACCGTATGAGCTGGACCGGGCTGCCACGACGCCCGGTTCGCAGTACACCTACGTAAAGAAGGCCGATTACTGGGCTCCTGATCTGCAGAAGTTTGAAAAAATCGTCATCAAGCCCATCAAGGATGAAAACGCCCGCTTCAATGCTGTGCGTTCGGGACAGGCCGATGGCATGATTGCCACGGCCAAGATCGTCAAGGCCGCCGAAGCCGCCGGCGTCGAGGTGAAGATGGTGCCCGGTGACTGGCAGGGACTGAGCCTGTTGGACCGGGCCGGGACGATGACGCCGGAGCTTGCCAAGGTGGAGGTCCGCAAAGCCATCAACTACGCCGTTGACAAGGACGCCATCCTCCAGAATGTGGGTCAGGGACTGGGCACAGTCACCAGCCAAATCTTTAGCCCGGCCTCGGACGCTTACGTTGACGAGCTTGACGATACCTACAACTACGACGTCGACAAGGCCAAGTCGCTGCTCAAGGATGCCGGTCTGGAAAATGGCTTCACCCTGAAGATGCCCACCTCCGCTGACATGGATCCGGCGTTGGCACCTGCCATCTCGGGTCAGCTGGCCAAGGCAGGCATCACCGTGGAGTGGGTGGACGTCCCCGCAGCGCAGTACCAGGCCGAACAGCAGTCCGGAAAGTTCCCGGCAGCGTTTACCGCCTTTGGCCAGCCCGTTGTGGCCTGGTCGGCCATTAGCACCGTGGCGACGGAATCGGCCCCGTGGAACGTGTTCAAGTTCAGCACCCCGGAAAGCAAGATTCTGCTCGACGAGATTGTGAACACCAGCGGCGAAGAGTCCACAGCCAAGCAGCAGGAATTCAACAAGTACCTGGTGGACCAGGCCTGGTTCGCCCCGTGGTACCGGATCGACCAGCCGTACTTCATCTCCAAAAACGTGAGCGTGGAAGTGCAAAGCGGCCAACCGGTGCCCTCGATCTACAACTTCGAACCGGCCAAGTAAACAGCCACCGCCGGCGTGGGGCGGACACCCCGCCCCACGCCCCGTTCCCAAGGATTCAGCAGTGATTTCCTATATCTGCCGCAGGATTGGCGCCGGGCTTGTCCTCATCGCCTGCGCATCATTCATCGTCTTGGCTCTCATGCTCGCCAACAGTGAAAACGTCGCCCGCAACATTTTGGGGGACGAGGCCTCGTTGCAGCAGCTCGCTGCCAAAAAAGTCGAGCTGGGCTTGGACAGCCCGCTTTTGTTCCAATATGGTCAGTGGCTGTTCAATGCAGTACAAGGCGATCTGGGCAAATCCTGGTTCAATGCGGAATCCGTCGGCTACCTGCTGCTCAACCGCATCCCCGTCACCTTGTCCATTGCCGTGGGGACGGTGGTGGCCTCCACCCTGGTCTCCCTGATCATGGGTGTGGCCGCCGCCGTGTACCGGGGCTGGCTGGACCGCGTCCTGCAGATCATCTCGGTGGTTGGACTGGTCTTTCCGGGCTTCTGGTTGGCCTTGGTCATGATCGTCAAAGTATCCATTGAATGGGGCCTGGTCCCCGCCACCGGCTACATTACCTTCGCGCAATCACCATTCGGCTGGATGCAAAGCCTGCTGTTGCCGGTCTTCTCACTGGCCATTGGTGCCGTGGCCGGCTTGTCCCAACAGGTCCGCAGCGCCACCATCGGCGTGCTCGAAATGGACTTTGTCCGAACCTTGCGCAGCCGTGGGCTCTCCGAGACCAGCGTGCTGTTCCGGCACGTGCTCCGCAATGCCGCTCCGCCCACGCTGACGGTGCTGTCCCTGAACTTTATTGGGCTGATGTCGGGCGCTGTCATGATCGAGCAGGTCTTTGCCCTGCCCGGCTTGGGCAGCATCGCCGTGGAAGCCACCGGAGTGGGCGACATCCCCATCGTGGTGGGTGCAGTGGTAATTTCCGTGGTCATTGTCGTGATCGTCAACCTCGTCATCGACCTCATCAATGGCTGGCTCAACCCGAAAGTGCGGCTGTCATGAGCATTCCCCCCAATACTGCACAACCTCTCACCACCGGCACGGCCAGCAGCACGACGCTGGCCAAAAGTGACGAAGCACGGCGCCAAGGCATTCTCCGGCGCATTGCCGCGTCCCCCATGGCGGCCATCTCACTGAGCGTTTTGATCCTCGTGATCCTGGCTGTGATCATGGCACCGCTTTTGACCCGGTATGACCCCAACGTGGGCGACATCGGCAAGGCCCTGCTGCCACCCGGAGCCGAGCACTGGCTGGGCACCGACAGCGCCGGCCGCGACGTCTTTTCCCGCCTTGTCTACGGCGGCCGCATCACACTGGGCGGCGCCGGCCTGGCACTGGCCATCGCCATGGCCATTGGTGTCACCACCGGCCTGTTCGCCGGCTACTTTGGCGGCAAACTGGATTCCAGCGTCGACTGGGTGAGCAATTTGATCATTGCCCTGCCCAACATCATGATCCTGCTCGCCGTCCGCGCCGTCTGGGGCAACAATGTGTGGCTGAGCATGACCATTTTCGGTGTGCTCATGGCCCCGGGCTTTCACCGTTTGGTCCGCACCATTGTCAGCGGCGTGCGCAACGAACTTTACGTGGATGCCGCCCGTGTCTCAGGCCTTGGCCTGGGCCGCATACTGGGCCGTCACGTGTTGGTGGCCATCCGCGCACCCATCATCATTTATGCGGCGCTTGCCGCCGTGGTGGTCATTGGCGTGCAGGCAGGCCTGGACTTCCTGGGCCTGGGCAACGTCACGGTGCCAACGTGGGGAACCATGCTCAACGAGGCATTGGTCAATCTCTACGTTGCCCCCGATCTCATGCTTTGGCCCGGCATTGCCCTGGGGCTGGTGAATGCTGCGCTGATCCTCTTTGGCAACAGCCTGCGCGACGCCCTCGAGGACCGTCCCACAGCCAAGGTCCGCAAGCGCCGCCGTTCCGCCACCCTGTCCAAGCACGACGTCGATGCCTCCGCACGCTCCACCGGCACCGCACGCTCCGCCGGCACCGTGGGCGGTGTCCCCGAAGCGGTGGACATTCCCGGAGACAGCATTCCCGCTGACAGCATTCCCAAAGACAGTGTGCTGTTGGTGCGTGAACTGCAGGTGGGCTACCCCTCCGAGGACGGCTACAAAGCCGTGGTCAAGGGGATCTCCTTTGGCGTCCGCAAGGGCGAGGTTCTCGGCCTCGTCGGGGAGTCCGGCTCGGGCAAGACCCAAACCGCGTGGTCCATCCTGGGGCTGCTGCCCACGGGCGGGCGCATCCTGGGCGGCAGCGTGGAAGTCGCCGGCCAGGATGTGGCAGCCCTGTCGAAGAAGGCGCGGCGGGCCCTGCTCGGGAAGACTGTGGCCTACATTCCGCAGGAGCCCATGTCCAACCTGGACCCGACGTTCCGCATTGGCTTTCAGCTGGTTGAGCCGATCCGCCGCCAGCTGGGCCTTGGAAAGGCCGCGGCCACCGAAAAGGCGTTGGCCATGCTGGCCCGCGTGGGCATCCCGGACCCCCAACGCACCTTCGATTCCTACCCGCACCAGATATCCGGCGGCATGGCGCAACGCGTCCTCATCGCCGGGGCCGTGGCCTGTGACCCGGAGGTCTTGATTGCCGACGAACCCACCACCGCCCTGGACGTGACGGTGCAGGCCGAGGTGCTGGACCTCCTCCGCGAACTGCAGCAGGAGAAGGGCATGGCCGTCGTGCTGGTCACCCACAACTTTGGTGTCGTGGCCGACCTGTGCGACAGGGTGGCCGTCATGAAGCTGGGCCGGATCGTGGAACAAAACGGTGTGGAGGAACTCTTTGCCGCACCGAAGGACCCGTACACGCGCATGCTCTTGGGCTCCGGACTGGAAAACAAGACACCCCGAACCCGGCTGCTTCCCGACGAAGCGGCAACCCTTGAGGAGGCGGCACTGTGAGCGCACCGTTGTTGGACGTCCAGAACCTGGTGACGGAATTCCCGCGCCGCGGCTGGCGCAAGCCCCCGGTCCGCGTCCTCAAAAGCATTAACCTTGATGTCAAGGCCGGAGAGACAGTGGGCCTGGTGGGGGAGTCCGGCTCGGGCAAGACCACCATTGGGCGCGCCGTCCTGGGCCTGGCCCCGGTGACCGGTGGAAAGATCGTCTTCGACGGGCAGGACATCTCGCATTTGAAGCCTGCGGCCCGCCGGGCAGTCAGCAAGGACATCCAGGTGGTGTTTCAGGATCCCTACACATCCTTGAACCCGGCCATGACCATTGCCGACATTCTCGCCGAACCACTCGTGGTCCAGGGCATGACAGGTGCCAAGGCGCGGGCCCGGGTTGCCGGGCTGTTGGAACGGGTGCAGCTCCCGGCCGACGCGGCGGCACGGCTGCCCCGCGAATTTTCCGGCGGCCAGCGGCAGCGGGTGGCCATCGCCCGGGCGCTGGCGATGGAACCGAAACTGATTGTGTGTGACGAACCCGTATCAGCGCTTGACTTGAGCACCCAGGCACGCGTGCTGGACTTGTTTTTGGAAATTCAGGAGCAGACGGGGGTGGCCTACCTGTTCATCTCCCACGACCTGGCCGTGGTGCGGCATCTGAGCCACCGGGTCTGCGTGCTTTACCACGGGGACGTGGTGGAGTTTGGTGAAGCCGGGCAGGTCACCGACGACCCAAGCCACCCGTACACCCGCCGGCTCCTGATGGCATCGCCTGTGGCGGATCCTGCACGGCAGCGGCAGAGGAGGGCGGACAGGCATGCCCTGGTGGCCGCTGCCGGAGAGTAGGCTTCCTGTGCGTACGGTGAAAACCGTGACGCCGGAGCCGGCACCATTCAAAATAACAGCACCGACCCAGAACGGACTGAAATCCTTGAACAGCACAGACTCACACGACGCCGGAACCCTCCCCTCGGCAAGAACCGGCACCGCATCCAGCGCAGTCGATGGTGCCCCGGTGGTGGTTCCGGCCCTGCAGCAGTGGACCCCGAGCGGGGGCGCCACCAGCCTGGGTGCGGGGTTCGTCGTCGAACATGCACCGGACCTGGCGGACATTGCGGCCACGTTCCTGGCTGACCTGGCCGAGCTGACAGGCGTTTCGGGGACCACCGCCGACGGTGGGAACGGGACCGCCAGCGGGAAGGGAACCGCCGTCGAGGTTGGCGCCGGGACAGTTGTGTTGGCCTTGGATCCCGAGCTGGAATTCGGCACCGACAATGCCACAGCAGCAGTTGAAGGTTACGTGCTGGAGATCGACGGCGGCGTGAAGGTCACGGCGCGCACGGTGACCGGCGTGTATTGGGGCACGCGCAGCCTGCTGCAGATGCTGGTGTCGTCCGTGACGCTGCCGGGCGGCACGGCGGTTGACTGGCCGAATTACCCGGTGCGCGGCTTCATGCTCGACGTGGGCCGCCGCTTTGCCCGGCCCGAAGCCGTGCGCGATTACATCCGCATGATGAGTTGGTTTAAGCTCAACACCTTCATGGTGCACCTCAACGACAATGAGATCACCAAGGACACCAAGCGCAGTTGGGATGAAGCGCAGCAGGGCTTCCGGCTGGCGTCGGAATCGGCGTGGATTGCGGGGCTGGCCTCGGAGGACGGGGCCTACAGCCGCGCCGATTGGGATTCCTTCGAGGATCTGGCCGAACGTCGGCATGTGCAGCTGGTGCCGGAATTGGATGTGCCGGCGCATTCGCGTGCCATCATCCGTTGGCGTCCCGAGACGGGGCTGCGGGGCGGGGATTCGGACATGCTCGATTTGGCCAAACCAGAGACCACCGAGTTGGTGAAGTCCCTCTTTGACGAGTTCGTGCCGTGGTTCCGGGGTCCGGCGGTGCATTTCGGCGCCGATGAGTACGACAAGGACCACGGAGGGGACTACCGGGCGTTCTTCAACACCATCAGCGCGCACCTGCGCTCGCTGGGCAAGGGTCCCGTGGCCTGGGGGAGCCTGAGCACCATGTCCGGGGGCGCCGGAGCCCCCGGACCCGACGGTTACAACCGGGACGTGGTGATGTGCGCGTGGAACAACGACTGGTACAGCGGCCAGGCGGCGGTGGCTGACGGCTACAAGGTCATCAACACCAACGACGATTTGTTGTACATCGTGCCTTTTGCTGATTATTACCATGGTGCGGGGTTGGCTGCGCAGGCCTTGTTTGAGTCGTGGGAGCCGCACGTGTTTGGTGCCGGCCAGAACCTCTACCCGGGGCACCCCCAGCTGTTGGGTGCGGCGTCGGCCGTGTGGAACGATCTGGTCCTGAAGGACTACGACGAGCAGGTTGTGTATGAGATGGTGCAGCCAGCATTTGGCGTATTGGCGCACAAGATGTGGGCGGGTGCCGTTGCAGGCCTGAGCTACGGGGACTTCACCGAACGGAGTGCGTTGGTGGCCAGGTGGCCCGGGAGCGTGCTGCTTAAATAGCCCCTTTCGGGGGCTGAATCGTTGAAGTTAGAGGTGTTGAGGCACGGGGCAATGACACCTCGGTTACGTTCCACGAAGGGCACGACGAGCATGGTTGATTTGGAGATTGCGGTGCAGGACGCCGCCGGGGCAATGACTGCGGCTGCCGGGGGAGCGACACGCGTTGAACTGTGTTCAGCCTTGCGGCTGGGCGGCCTGACGCCGTCGCAGGGATTGGTTGAGCAGGTCCTGGAAGCCACGGCGGGCCGCGAATCGTTTGTCCACGTGCTGGTGCGCTCCCGTGGCGGCGGCTTCGTCTACGACGAATCCGAGGTGGCCACCATGGAACGGGAAATCCACGCGCTGCGGCGCGCGGGCGTCCACGGAATTGTGGTGGGTGCACTTGACCGCAGCGGCGGCATCGACATCGGGGCGCTCGCCCGCTGGGTGGACGCCGCGGAGGGCCTCGCCGTGACTTTCCACCGTGCCATCGACGCCTGCCCCGACCCGGCCGCACAGCTTGGGGTTTTGGCGGCGGCCGGTGTACGCCGGGTGTTGAGTTCCGGAGGCGCGGGGCGCAGCATTGACGGCCTGGCCGTCCTGACCCGGATGGCTGCCGGTGCGCCCGCCGGTTTCGAAGTGATGGCCGGCGGCGGAGTCCGAATCCAGGACTTGCCCCTGCTTCAGCAGGCCGGGGTCGACGCGGTCCACCTCTCAGCACGCGTCGCAGTGACAGCTGCCGGACCAAGCGGGCCCGGCGGCGGCAACGCCGAGTGGGATGCCACCAGCCTGGAACTGGTGAAGCAGGCCCGCGCGGCCCTGTCCTGACCCTGCCGCCGGGTGCCTGTGCAGGGCGTCTGTCACCCGTGTTTGC